>NZ_KQ236688.1:4425978-4427331 GCF_001183545.1 Cellvibrio sp. pealriver | reverse complement strand
GTCTGACAGGGATTTTGTATTAGAAGCTTGACGATGTCCTACTCTCACATGGGGAAGCCCCACACTACCATCGGCGCTAAGTCGTTTCACTTCTGAGTTCGGAATGGGATCAGGTGGTTCCAACTTGCTATGGTCGTCAAGCAATTTTGTATGAGTTCGAAGGTCTTATGACATCTATTATGTCGGCCTTGATTGACTCAAATAGGGTGGCGGAACGTAAAGTTTGCTGGCTGTATTTTACAGCATTTGGATGCTTGCGTATCGCACAAGTCCGGACTTTCTGAATCGTTTAACCGTTAACAGTCGATTCTGTTATATGGTCAAGCCGCACGAGCAATTAGTATTGGTTAGCTCAACGCCTCGCAGCGCTTCCACACCCAACCTATCAACGTCGTAGTCTTCAACGGCTCTTTAGGGGGCTTAAAGCCCCAGGGAGATCTCATCTTGAAGGAGGCTTCCCGCTTAGATGCTTTCAGCGGTTATCCCGTCCGCACATAGCTACCGGGCAGTGCCATTGGCATGACAACCCGAACACCAGAGGTGCGTTCATTCCGGTCCTCTCGTACTAGGAACAACTCTTCTCAAATCTCCAACGCCCACGGCAGATAGGGACCGAACTGTCTCACGACGTTCTAAACCCAGCTCGCGTACCACTTTAAATGGCGAACAGCCATACCCTTGGGACCGGCTTCAGCCCCAGGATGTGATGAGCCGACATCGAGGTGCCAAACACCGCCGTCGATGTGAACTCTTGGGCGGTATCAGCCTGTTATCCCCGGAGTACCTTTTATCCGTTGAGCGATGGCCCTTCCATACAGAACCACCGGATCACTAAGACCTACTTTCGTACCTGCTCGACATGTCTGTCTCGCAGTCAAGCGTGCTTTTGCCTTTACACTAACCTCATGATTTCCGACCATGATTAGCACACCTTCGTGCTCCTCCGTTACTCTTTGGGAGGAGACCGCCCCAGTCAAACTACCCACCATACACTGTCCGTAACCCCGATAAGGGGCCGACGTTAGAACCTCAAACATACCAGGGTGGTATTTCAAGGACGGCTCCATCGAAACTAGCGTCTCGACTTCAAAGCCTCCCACCTATCCTACACAGATAGGTTCAAAGTTCAGTGCAAAGCTATAGTAAAGGTTCACGGGGTCTTTCCGTCTAGCCGCGGGTACACGGCATCTTAACCGCGATTTCAATTTCACTGAGTCTCGGGTGGAGACAGCGCCCCCATCATTACGCCATTCGTGCAGGTCGGAACTTACCCGACAAGGAATTTCGCTACCTTAGGACCGTTATAGTTACGGCCGCCGTTTACCGGGGCTTCGATCAAGAGCTTCGCTTGCA
>NZ_KQ236688.1:4422400-4425814 GCF_001183545.1 Cellvibrio sp. pealriver | reverse complement strand
GGTGGTTCCAACTTGCTATGGTCGTCAAGCAATTTTGTATGAGTTCGAAGGTCTTATGACATCTATTATGTCGGCCTTGATTGACTCAAATAGGGTGGCGGAACGTAAAGTTTGCTGGCTGTATTTTACAGCATTTGGATGCTTGCGTATCGCACAAGTCCGGACTTTCTGAATCGTTTAACCGTTAACAGTCGATTCTGTTATATGGTCAAGCCGCACGAGCAATTAGTATTGGTTAGCTCAACGCCTCGCAGCGCTTCCACACCCAACCTATCAACGTCGTAGTCTTCAACGGCTCTTTAGGGGGCTTAAAGCCCCAGGGAGATCTCATCTTGAAGGAGGCTTCCCGCTTAGATGCTTTCAGCGGTTATCCCGTCCGCACATAGCTACCGGGCAGTGCCATTGGCATGACAACCCGAACACCAGAGGTGCGTTCATTCCGGTCCTCTCGTACTAGGAACAACTCTTCTCAAATCTCCAACGCCCACGGCAGATAGGGACCGAACTGTCTCACGACGTTCTAAACCCAGCTCGCGTACCACTTTAAATGGCGAACAGCCATACCCTTGGGACCGGCTTCAGCCCCAGGATGTGATGAGCCGACATCGAGGTGCCAAACACCGCCGTCGATGTGAACTCTTGGGCGGTATCAGCCTGTTATCCCCGGAGTACCTTTTATCCGTTGAGCGATGGCCCTTCCATACAGAACCACCGGATCACTAAGACCTACTTTCGTACCTGCTCGACATGTCTGTCTCGCAGTCAAGCGTGCTTTTGCCTTTACACTAACCTCATGATTTCCGACCATGATTAGCACACCTTCGTGCTCCTCCGTTACTCTTTGGGAGGAGACCGCCCCAGTCAAACTACCCACCATACACTGTCCGTAACCCCGATAAGGGGCCGACGTTAGAACCTCAAACATACCAGGGTGGTATTTCAAGGACGGCTCCATCGAAACTAGCGTCTCGACTTCAAAGCCTCCCACCTATCCTACACAGATAGGTTCAAAGTTCAGTGCAAAGCTATAGTAAAGGTTCACGGGGTCTTTCCGTCTAGCCGCGGGTACACGGCATCTTAACCGCGATTTCAATTTCACTGAGTCTCGGGTGGAGACAGCGCCCCCATCATTACGCCATTCGTGCAGGTCGGAACTTACCCGACAAGGAATTTCGCTACCTTAGGACCGTTATAGTTACGGCCGCCGTTTACCGGGGCTTCGATCAAGAGCTTCGCTTGCGCTAACCCCATCAATTAACCTTCCGGCACCGGGCAGGCGTCACACCCTATACGTCCACTTACGTGTTTGCAGAGTGCTGTGTTTTTAATAAACAGTTGCAGGGGCCTGGTATCTTCGACTGCCAGTAGCTTACGGAGCAAGTCCTTCACCACCAGCAGTGCACCTTCTCCCGAAGTTACGGTGCCATTTTGCCTAGTTCCTTCACCCGAGTTCTCTCAAGCGCCTTGGTATTCTCTACCTGATCACCTGTGTCGGTTTGGAGTACGGTCTCTTTTTACCTGAAGCTTAGAGGCTTTTCTTGGAAGCATGGCATCAAGCACTTCGTGTTCCGAGGAACACTCGTCATCAGTTCTCAGCCTTAGCATCCCGGATTTACCTAAGACACCAGCCTACGACCTTAAACACGGACAACCAACGCCGTGCTGCTCTAGCCTTCTCCGTCCCCCCATCGCAGTAAAAAGAGGTACAGGAATATTAACCTGTTTCCCATCGACTACGCATTTCTGCCTCGCCTTAGGGGCCGACTAACCCTGTCCCGATTAGCGTTGGACAGGAACCCTTGATCTTCCGGCGGGGGAGTTTTTCACTCCCCTTATCGTTACTCATGTCAGCATTCGCACTTCTGATACCTCCAGCATGCTTCTCAACACACCTTCGACGGCTTACAGAACGCTCCCCTACCCCACATACAAAGTATGCAGCCGCAGCTTCGGTTGCTAGTTTTAGCCCCGTTACATCTTCCGCGCAGGCCGACTCGACTAGTGAGCTATTACGCTTTCTTTAAAGGGTGGCTGCTTCTAAGCCAACCTCCTAGCTGTCTAAGCCTTCCCACATCGTTTCCCACTTAACTAACATTGGGGACCTTAGCTGGCGGTCTGGGTTGTTGCCCTCTTGACAACGGACGTTAGCACCCGCTGTCTGTCTGCCATGATTGCACTCCAGGGTATTCGTAGTTTGCATGGGGTTGGTAAGTCGGGATGACCCCCTAGCCCAAACAGTGCTCTACCCCCCTGGGTGAGACATGACGCGCTACCTAAATAGCTTTCGGGGAGAACCAGATATCTCCCGGCTTGATTAGCCTTTCACCCCTATCCACACGTCATCCCCAAATTTTTCAACATTTGTGGGTTCGGTCCTCCAGTAAGTGTTACCTCACCTTCAACCTGCACATGGATAGATCGCCGGGTTTCGGGTCTATTGCCAGCGACTGAACGCCCTATTAAGACTCGCTTTCGCTACGGCTCCCCTATACGGTTAACCTTGCCACTGACAATAAGTCGCTGACCCATTATACAAAAGGTACGCAGTCACACCACGAAGGTGCTCCTACTGCTTGTACGCACACGGTTTCAGGATCTATTTCACTCCCCTCACAGGGGTTCTTTTCGCCTTTCCCTCACGGTACTGGTTCACTATCGGTCAGTTGGGAGTATTTAGCCTTGGAGGATGGTCCCCCCATATTCAAACAGGATATCACGTGTCCCGTCCTACTCGTTTTCATGACTAAGGCATTTTCGTGTACGGGGCTATCACCCTGTATCGCGGCACTTTCCAGAGCCTTCCACTAATACCAAAGCCACTTAAGGGCTGGTCCCCTTTCGCTCGCCGCTACTGAGGGAATCTCGGTTGATTTCTTTTCCTCCGGGTACTTAGATGTTTCAGTTCCCCGGGTTCGCTTCGTACAGCTATGTATTCACTGTACGATACCTACTAAAAGTAGGTGGGTTCCCCCATTCAGAGATCTCGGGATCACAGCTTGTTTGCCAGCTCCCCCGAGCTTATCGCAGGCTCCTACGTCTTTCATCGCCTCCAACTGCCTAGGCATCCACCGTGTGCGCTTAATCGCTTGACCATATAACACAAGCGACTGCTTTAACGATTTACAACATTGATACGCTCACGATAATAAGCGCATCGCATGAGTATGATTCGCCGGACTTTTGCGTAGAGATACACAAGACATCCATAAATCAGCAATTTTATTACTTTACATTCCACCTTGTTAAAGAGCTTCTGGCGTAAAAACCAGTCAATTAACTTCTTTTCTTTTAGACACTTATCGATTCCTTAAGCCGGAACGTAAAGCATTTAAAGAGCAGACATTAATTGACTGACTTCTTTTTTAATCAATAAAAGATAATTGGTGGAGCTAAACGGGATCGAACCGTTGACCT
>NZ_KQ236688.1:4417400-4419900 GCF_001183545.1 Cellvibrio sp. pealriver | reverse complement strand
CAAGCCGCACGAGCAATTAGTATTGGTTAGCTCAACGCCTCGCAGCGCTTCCACACCCAACCTATCAACGTCGTAGTCTTCAACGGCTCTTTAGGGGGCTTAAAGCCCCAGGGAGATCTCATCTTGAAGGAGGCTTCCCGCTTAGATGCTTTCAGCGGTTATCCCGTCCGCACATAGCTACCGGGCAGTGCCATTGGCATGACAACCCGAACACCAGAGGTGCGTTCATTCCGGTCCTCTCGTACTAGGAACAACTCTTCTCAAATCTCCAACGCCCACGGCAGATAGGGACCGAACTGTCTCACGACGTTCTAAACCCAGCTCGCGTACCACTTTAAATGGCGAACAGCCATACCCTTGGGACCGGCTTCAGCCCCAGGATGTGATGAGCCGACATCGAGGTGCCAAACACCGCCGTCGATGTGAACTCTTGGGCGGTATCAGCCTGTTATCCCCGGAGTACCTTTTATCCGTTGAGCGATGGCCCTTCCATACAGAACCACCGGATCACTAAGACCTACTTTCGTACCTGCTCGACATGTCTGTCTCGCAGTCAAGCGTGCTTTTGCCTTTACACTAACCTCATGATTTCCGACCATGATTAGCACACCTTCGTGCTCCTCCGTTACTCTTTGGGAGGAGACCGCCCCAGTCAAACTACCCACCATACACTGTCCGTAACCCCGATAAGGGGCCGACGTTAGAACCTCAAACATACCAGGGTGGTATTTCAAGGACGGCTCCATCGAAACTAGCGTCTCGACTTCAAAGCCTCCCACCTATCCTACACAGATAGGTTCAAAGTTCAGTGCAAAGCTATAGTAAAGGTTCACGGGGTCTTTCCGTCTAGCCGCGGGTACACGGCATCTTAACCGCGATTTCAATTTCACTGAGTCTCGGGTGGAGACAGCGCCCCCATCATTACGCCATTCGTGCAGGTCGGAACTTACCCGACAAGGAATTTCGCTACCTTAGGACCGTTATAGTTACGGCCGCCGTTTACCGGGGCTTCGATCAAGAGCTTCGCTTGCGCTAACCCCATCAATTAACCTTCCGGCACCGGGCAGGCGTCACACCCTATACGTCCACTTACGTGTTTGCAGAGTGCTGTGTTTTTAATAAACAGTTGCAGGGGCCTGGTATCTTCGACTGCCAGTAGCTTACGGAGCAAGTCCTTCACCACCAGCAGTGCACCTTCTCCCGAAGTTACGGTGCCATTTTGCCTAGTTCCTTCACCCGAGTTCTCTCAAGCGCCTTGGTATTCTCTACCTGATCACCTGTGTCGGTTTGGAGTACGGTCTCTTTTTACCTGAAGCTTAGAGGCTTTTCTTGGAAGCATGGCATCAAGCACTTCGTGTTCCGAGGAACACTCGTCATCAGTTCTCAGCCTTAGCATCCCGGATTTACCTAAGACACCAGCCTACGACCTTAAACACGGACAACCAACGCCGTGCTGCTCTAGCCTTCTCCGTCCCCCCATCGCAGTAAAAAGAGGTACAGGAATATTAACCTGTTTCCCATCGACTACGCATTTCTGCCTCGCCTTAGGGGCCGACTAACCCTGTCCCGATTAGCGTTGGACAGGAACCCTTGATCTTCCGGCGGGGGAGTTTTTCACTCCCCTTATCGTTACTCATGTCAGCATTCGCACTTCTGATACCTCCAGCATGCTTCTCAACACACCTTCGACGGCTTACAGAACGCTCCCCTACCCCACATACAAAGTATGCAGCCGCAGCTTCGGTTGCTAGTTTTAGCCCCGTTACATCTTCCGCGCAGGCCGACTCGACTAGTGAGCTATTACGCTTTCTTTAAAGGGTGGCTGCTTCTAAGCCAACCTCCTAGCTGTCTAAGCCTTCCCACATCGTTTCCCACTTAACTAACATTGGGGACCTTAGCTGGCGGTCTGGGTTGTTGCCCTCTTGACAACGGACGTTAGCACCCGCTGTCTGTCTGCCATGATTGCACTCCAGGGTATTCGTAGTTTGCATGGGGTTGGTAAGTCGGGATGACCCCCTAGCCCAAACAGTGCTCTACCCCCCTGGGTGAGACATGACGCGCTACCTAAATAGCTTTCGGGGAGAACCAGATATCTCCCGGCTTGATTAGCCTTTCACCCCTATCCACACGTCATCCCCAAATTTTTCAACATTTGTGGGTTCGGTCCTCCAGTAAGTGTTACCTCACCTTCAACCTGCACATGGATAGATCGCCGGGTTTCGGGTCTATTGCCAGCGACTGAACGCCCTATTAAGACTCGCTTTCGCTACGGCTCCCCTATACGGTTAACCTTGCCACTGACAATAAGTCGCTGACCCATTATACAAAAGGTACGCAGTCACACCACGAAGGTGCTCCTACTGCTTGTACGCACACGGTTTCAGGATCTATTTCACTCCCCTCACAGGGGTTCTTTTCGCCTTTCCCTCACGGTACTGGTTCACTATCGGTCAGTTGGGAGTATTTAGCCTTGGAGGATGGTCCCCCCATATTCAAACAG
>NZ_KQ236688.1:4414941-4417390 GCF_001183545.1 Cellvibrio sp. pealriver | reverse complement strand
CAGCCCCAGGATGTGATGAGCCGACATCGAGGTGCCAAACACCGCCGTCGATGTGAACTCTTGGGCGGTATCAGCCTGTTATCCCCGGAGTACCTTTTATCCGTTGAGCGATGGCCCTTCCATACAGAACCACCGGATCACTAAGACCTACTTTCGTACCTGCTCGACATGTCTGTCTCGCAGTCAAGCGTGCTTTTGCCTTTACACTAACCTCATGATTTCCGACCATGATTAGCACACCTTCGTGCTCCTCCGTTACTCTTTGGGAGGAGACCGCCCCAGTCAAACTACCCACCATACACTGTCCGTAACCCCGATAAGGGGCCGACGTTAGAACCTCAAACATACCAGGGTGGTATTTCAAGGACGGCTCCATCGAAACTAGCGTCTCGACTTCAAAGCCTCCCACCTATCCTACACAGATAGGTTCAAAGTTCAGTGCAAAGCTATAGTAAAGGTTCACGGGGTCTTTCCGTCTAGCCGCGGGTACACGGCATCTTAACCGCGATTTCAATTTCACTGAGTCTCGGGTGGAGACAGCGCCCCCATCATTACGCCATTCGTGCAGGTCGGAACTTACCCGACAAGGAATTTCGCTACCTTAGGACCGTTATAGTTACGGCCGCCGTTTACCGGGGCTTCGATCAAGAGCTTCGCTTGCGCTAACCCCATCAATTAACCTTCCGGCACCGGGCAGGCGTCACACCCTATACGTCCACTTACGTGTTTGCAGAGTGCTGTGTTTTTAATAAACAGTTGCAGGGGCCTGGTATCTTCGACTGCCAGTAGCTTACGGAGCAAGTCCTTCACCACCAGCAGTGCACCTTCTCCCGAAGTTACGGTGCCATTTTGCCTAGTTCCTTCACCCGAGTTCTCTCAAGCGCCTTGGTATTCTCTACCTGATCACCTGTGTCGGTTTGGAGTACGGTCTCTTTTTACCTGAAGCTTAGAGGCTTTTCTTGGAAGCATGGCATCAAGCACTTCGTGTTCCGAGGAACACTCGTCATCAGTTCTCAGCCTTAGCATCCCGGATTTACCTAAGACACCAGCCTACGACCTTAAACACGGACAACCAACGCCGTGCTGCTCTAGCCTTCTCCGTCCCCCCATCGCAGTAAAAAGAGGTACAGGAATATTAACCTGTTTCCCATCGACTACGCATTTCTGCCTCGCCTTAGGGGCCGACTAACCCTGTCCCGATTAGCGTTGGACAGGAACCCTTGATCTTCCGGCGGGGGAGTTTTTCACTCCCCTTATCGTTACTCATGTCAGCATTCGCACTTCTGATACCTCCAGCATGCTTCTCAACACACCTTCGACGGCTTACAGAACGCTCCCCTACCCCACATACAAAGTATGCAGCCGCAGCTTCGGTTGCTAGTTTTAGCCCCGTTACATCTTCCGCGCAGGCCGACTCGACTAGTGAGCTATTACGCTTTCTTTAAAGGGTGGCTGCTTCTAAGCCAACCTCCTAGCTGTCTAAGCCTTCCCACATCGTTTCCCACTTAACTAACATTGGGGACCTTAGCTGGCGGTCTGGGTTGTTGCCCTCTTGACAACGGACGTTAGCACCCGCTGTCTGTCTGCCATGATTGCACTCCAGGGTATTCGTAGTTTGCATGGGGTTGGTAAGTCGGGATGACCCCCTAGCCCAAACAGTGCTCTACCCCCCTGGGTGAGACATGACGCGCTACCTAAATAGCTTTCGGGGAGAACCAGATATCTCCCGGCTTGATTAGCCTTTCACCCCTATCCACACGTCATCCCCAAATTTTTCAACATTTGTGGGTTCGGTCCTCCAGTAAGTGTTACCTCACCTTCAACCTGCACATGGATAGATCGCCGGGTTTCGGGTCTATTGCCAGCGACTGAACGCCCTATTAAGACTCGCTTTCGCTACGGCTCCCCTATACGGTTAACCTTGCCACTGACAATAAGTCGCTGACCCATTATACAAAAGGTACGCAGTCACACCACGAAGGTGCTCCTACTGCTTGTACGCACACGGTTTCAGGATCTATTTCACTCCCCTCACAGGGGTTCTTTTCGCCTTTCCCTCACGGTACTGGTTCACTATCGGTCAGTTGGGAGTATTTAGCCTTGGAGGATGGTCCCCCCATATTCAAACAGGATATCACGTGTCCCGTCCTACTCGTTTTCATGACTAAGGCATTTTCGTGTACGGGGCTATCACCCTGTATCGCGGCACTTTCCAGAGCCTTCCACTAATACCAAAGCCACTTAAGGGCTGGTCCCCTTTCGCTCGCCGCTACTGAGGGAATCTCGGTTGATTTCTTTTCCTCCGGGTACTTAGATGTTTCAGTTCCCCGGGTTCGCTTCGTACAGCTATGTATTCACTGTACGATACCTACTAAAAGTAGGTGGGTTCCCCCATTCAGAGATCTCGGGATCACAGCTTGTTTGCCAGCTCCCCCGAGCTTATCGCAGG
>NZ_KQ236688.1:4413237-4413897 GCF_001183545.1 Cellvibrio sp. pealriver | reverse complement strand
CCCCCTAGCCCAAACAGTGCTCTACCCCCCTGGGTGAGACATGACGCGCTACCTAAATAGCTTTCGGGGAGAACCAGATATCTCCCGGCTTGATTAGCCTTTCACCCCTATCCACACGTCATCCCCAAATTTTTCAACATTTGTGGGTTCGGTCCTCCAGTAAGTGTTACCTCACCTTCAACCTGCACATGGATAGATCGCCGGGTTTCGGGTCTATTGCCAGCGACTGAACGCCCTATTAAGACTCGCTTTCGCTACGGCTCCCCTATACGGTTAACCTTGCCACTGACAATAAGTCGCTGACCCATTATACAAAAGGTACGCAGTCACACCACGAAGGTGCTCCTACTGCTTGTACGCACACGGTTTCAGGATCTATTTCACTCCCCTCACAGGGGTTCTTTTCGCCTTTCCCTCACGGTACTGGTTCACTATCGGTCAGTTGGGAGTATTTAGCCTTGGAGGATGGTCCCCCCATATTCAAACAGGATATCACGTGTCCCGTCCTACTCGTTTTCATGACTAAGGCATTTTCGTGTACGGGGCTATCACCCTGTATCGCGGCACTTTCCAGAGCCTTCCACTAATACCAAAGCCACTTAAGGGCTGGTCCCCTTTCGCTCGCCGCTACTGAGGGAATCTCGGTTGATTTCTTTTCCT
>NZ_KQ236688.1:4410894-4413227 GCF_001183545.1 Cellvibrio sp. pealriver | reverse complement strand
CTCGTACTAGGAACAACTCTTCTCAAATCTCCAACGCCCACGGCAGATAGGGACCGAACTGTCTCACGACGTTCTAAACCCAGCTCGCGTACCACTTTAAATGGCGAACAGCCATACCCTTGGGACCGGCTTCAGCCCCAGGATGTGATGAGCCGACATCGAGGTGCCAAACACCGCCGTCGATGTGAACTCTTGGGCGGTATCAGCCTGTTATCCCCGGAGTACCTTTTATCCGTTGAGCGATGGCCCTTCCATACAGAACCACCGGATCACTAAGACCTACTTTCGTACCTGCTCGACATGTCTGTCTCGCAGTCAAGCGTGCTTTTGCCTTTACACTAACCTCATGATTTCCGACCATGATTAGCACACCTTCGTGCTCCTCCGTTACTCTTTGGGAGGAGACCGCCCCAGTCAAACTACCCACCATACACTGTCCGTAACCCCGATAAGGGGCCGACGTTAGAACCTCAAACATACCAGGGTGGTATTTCAAGGACGGCTCCATCGAAACTAGCGTCTCGACTTCAAAGCCTCCCACCTATCCTACACAGATAGGTTCAAAGTTCAGTGCAAAGCTATAGTAAAGGTTCACGGGGTCTTTCCGTCTAGCCGCGGGTACACGGCATCTTAACCGCGATTTCAATTTCACTGAGTCTCGGGTGGAGACAGCGCCCCCATCATTACGCCATTCGTGCAGGTCGGAACTTACCCGACAAGGAATTTCGCTACCTTAGGACCGTTATAGTTACGGCCGCCGTTTACCGGGGCTTCGATCAAGAGCTTCGCTTGCGCTAACCCCATCAATTAACCTTCCGGCACCGGGCAGGCGTCACACCCTATACGTCCACTTACGTGTTTGCAGAGTGCTGTGTTTTTAATAAACAGTTGCAGGGGCCTGGTATCTTCGACTGCCAGTAGCTTACGGAGCAAGTCCTTCACCACCAGCAGTGCACCTTCTCCCGAAGTTACGGTGCCATTTTGCCTAGTTCCTTCACCCGAGTTCTCTCAAGCGCCTTGGTATTCTCTACCTGATCACCTGTGTCGGTTTGGAGTACGGTCTCTTTTTACCTGAAGCTTAGAGGCTTTTCTTGGAAGCATGGCATCAAGCACTTCGTGTTCCGAGGAACACTCGTCATCAGTTCTCAGCCTTAGCATCCCGGATTTACCTAAGACACCAGCCTACGACCTTAAACACGGACAACCAACGCCGTGCTGCTCTAGCCTTCTCCGTCCCCCCATCGCAGTAAAAAGAGGTACAGGAATATTAACCTGTTTCCCATCGACTACGCATTTCTGCCTCGCCTTAGGGGCCGACTAACCCTGTCCCGATTAGCGTTGGACAGGAACCCTTGATCTTCCGGCGGGGGAGTTTTTCACTCCCCTTATCGTTACTCATGTCAGCATTCGCACTTCTGATACCTCCAGCATGCTTCTCAACACACCTTCGACGGCTTACAGAACGCTCCCCTACCCCACATACAAAGTATGCAGCCGCAGCTTCGGTTGCTAGTTTTAGCCCCGTTACATCTTCCGCGCAGGCCGACTCGACTAGTGAGCTATTACGCTTTCTTTAAAGGGTGGCTGCTTCTAAGCCAACCTCCTAGCTGTCTAAGCCTTCCCACATCGTTTCCCACTTAACTAACATTGGGGACCTTAGCTGGCGGTCTGGGTTGTTGCCCTCTTGACAACGGACGTTAGCACCCGCTGTCTGTCTGCCATGATTGCACTCCAGGGTATTCGTAGTTTGCATGGGGTTGGTAAGTCGGGATGACCCCCTAGCCCAAACAGTGCTCTACCCCCCTGGGTGAGACATGACGCGCTACCTAAATAGCTTTCGGGGAGAACCAGATATCTCCCGGCTTGATTAGCCTTTCACCCCTATCCACACGTCATCCCCAAATTTTTCAACATTTGTGGGTTCGGTCCTCCAGTAAGTGTTACCTCACCTTCAACCTGCACATGGATAGATCGCCGGGTTTCGGGTCTATTGCCAGCGACTGAACGCCCTATTAAGACTCGCTTTCGCTACGGCTCCCCTATACGGTTAACCTTGCCACTGACAATAAGTCGCTGACCCATTATACAAAAGGTACGCAGTCACACCACGAAGGTGCTCCTACTGCTTGTACGCACACGGTTTCAGGATCTATTTCACTCCCCTCACAGGGGTTCTTTTCGCCTTTCCCTCACGGTACTGGTTCACTATCGGTCAGTTGGGAGTATTTAGCCTTGGAGGATGGTCCCCCCATATTCAAACAGGATATCACGTGTCCCGTCCTACTCGTTTTCATGACTAAGGCATTTTCGTGTACGGGGCTATCACCCTGTAT
>NZ_KQ236688.1:4405894-4408394 GCF_001183545.1 Cellvibrio sp. pealriver | reverse complement strand
TTAAGTAAACCTAATAAGAACAACTAAAACTTGGCTCAACTTTTCGTTTCTCTTTAAAAACTCTTGCGAATTCACGAGTCACTTACGTTGATAAATTTGTGTTACCAAACCTACCCGCAAGTGCCCACACGCATTGCTTGATCTATCTTGTTAAAAAACCGGTTAGCGCTTCGGCTCAACCGTGGGACGCGCATTATACGCATCATCTACTCTACTGCAAGCTTTTTCTTTTTCGATTTACTCTCAAAGCATCTGCTTGTACACCTTATACAAATAAGAGTGTCGTACTAATAGTAAAAAATCCCTGTCAGAGGTCTGACAGGGATTTTGTATTAGAAGCTTGACGATGTCCTACTCTCACATGGGGAAGCCCCACACTACCATCGGCGCTAAGTCGTTTCACTTCTGAGTTCGGAATGGGATCAGGTGGTTCCAACTTGCTATGGTCGTCAAGCAATTTTGTATGAGTTCGAAGGTCTTATGACATCTATTATGTCGGCCTTGATTGACTCAAATAGGGTGGCGGAACGTAAAGTTTGCTGGCTGTATTTTACAGCATTTGGATGCTTGCGTATCGCACAAGTCCGGACTTTCTGAATCGTTTAACCGTTAACAGTCGATTCTGTTATATGGTCAAGCCGCACGAGCAATTAGTATTGGTTAGCTCAACGCCTCGCAGCGCTTCCACACCCAACCTATCAACGTCGTAGTCTTCAACGGCTCTTTAGGGGGCTTAAAGCCCCAGGGAGATCTCATCTTGAAGGAGGCTTCCCGCTTAGATGCTTTCAGCGGTTATCCCGTCCGCACATAGCTACCGGGCAGTGCCATTGGCATGACAACCCGAACACCAGAGGTGCGTTCATTCCGGTCCTCTCGTACTAGGAACAACTCTTCTCAAATCTCCAACGCCCACGGCAGATAGGGACCGAACTGTCTCACGACGTTCTAAACCCAGCTCGCGTACCACTTTAAATGGCGAACAGCCATACCCTTGGGACCGGCTTCAGCCCCAGGATGTGATGAGCCGACATCGAGGTGCCAAACACCGCCGTCGATGTGAACTCTTGGGCGGTATCAGCCTGTTATCCCCGGAGTACCTTTTATCCGTTGAGCGATGGCCCTTCCATACAGAACCACCGGATCACTAAGACCTACTTTCGTACCTGCTCGACATGTCTGTCTCGCAGTCAAGCGTGCTTTTGCCTTTACACTAACCTCATGATTTCCGACCATGATTAGCACACCTTCGTGCTCCTCCGTTACTCTTTGGGAGGAGACCGCCCCAGTCAAACTACCCACCATACACTGTCCGTAACCCCGATAAGGGGCCGACGTTAGAACCTCAAACATACCAGGGTGGTATTTCAAGGACGGCTCCATCGAAACTAGCGTCTCGACTTCAAAGCCTCCCACCTATCCTACACAGATAGGTTCAAAGTTCAGTGCAAAGCTATAGTAAAGGTTCACGGGGTCTTTCCGTCTAGCCGCGGGTACACGGCATCTTAACCGCGATTTCAATTTCACTGAGTCTCGGGTGGAGACAGCGCCCCCATCATTACGCCATTCGTGCAGGTCGGAACTTACCCGACAAGGAATTTCGCTACCTTAGGACCGTTATAGTTACGGCCGCCGTTTACCGGGGCTTCGATCAAGAGCTTCGCTTGCGCTAACCCCATCAATTAACCTTCCGGCACCGGGCAGGCGTCACACCCTATACGTCCACTTACGTGTTTGCAGAGTGCTGTGTTTTTAATAAACAGTTGCAGGGGCCTGGTATCTTCGACTGCCAGTAGCTTACGGAGCAAGTCCTTCACCACCAGCAGTGCACCTTCTCCCGAAGTTACGGTGCCATTTTGCCTAGTTCCTTCACCCGAGTTCTCTCAAGCGCCTTGGTATTCTCTACCTGATCACCTGTGTCGGTTTGGAGTACGGTCTCTTTTTACCTGAAGCTTAGAGGCTTTTCTTGGAAGCATGGCATCAAGCACTTCGTGTTCCGAGGAACACTCGTCATCAGTTCTCAGCCTTAGCATCCCGGATTTACCTAAGACACCAGCCTACGACCTTAAACACGGACAACCAACGCCGTGCTGCTCTAGCCTTCTCCGTCCCCCCATCGCAGTAAAAAGAGGTACAGGAATATTAACCTGTTTCCCATCGACTACGCATTTCTGCCTCGCCTTAGGGGCCGACTAACCCTGTCCCGATTAGCGTTGGACAGGAACCCTTGATCTTCCGGCGGGGGAGTTTTTCACTCCCCTTATCGTTACTCATGTCAGCATTCGCACTTCTGATACCTCCAGCATGCTTCTCAACACACCTTCGACGGCTTACAGAACGCTCCCCTACCCCACATACAAAGTATGCAGCCGCAGCTTCGGTTGCTAGTTTTAGCCCCGTTACATCTTCCGCGCAGGCCGACTCGACTAGTGAGCTATTACGCTTTCTTTAAAGGGTGGCTGCTTCTAAGCCAACCTCCTAGCTGTCTAAGCCTTCCCACATC
>NZ_KQ236688.1:2982643-2988220 GCF_001183545.1 Cellvibrio sp. pealriver | reverse complement strand
GTCACTGCTATAGTGTGGCTGCCTATATACTTACAGCTAAATAAATACATATCAGGAAAAAAATGCTATTTTTTATCTGCAGCTATTTGTGCATTTTTACCGCCCTTAATATCAGGTTTTTTCACACCATTTTCGTCTTTTTCGCTAATTATTGTAACTCTACCTTTGTCGCAGATTGCAGCTTTGTTTCTTATGCTTATAAGGCAGTAAATATAACAAAGTGTTCCAACACCGTTCCGGCGCTTCGCGCCTCCACTCGACAGTTTGTAAGTAGCGCATTTAGCGAATTGCTGTGCAAAGTTTATCGCAATGCGCTACTTACAAGCTGCGGTTGAACACAACGTTAGGCAAAACATGTACAAATACCAAAAATGTATCGCTACGATTAAAGGATTTGGAACTACGCATTATGATAATGCTAAAAATGTTCAGGATTCTTCTTTTTCATGGTTATGCCCACTATGCAAGCATGGTAATCATGTAGATCTGAAACTTGTTTTGGATGGCTATCTATTTGGAAAGGAAGAAGATTTAGAAGCAGAACTTATCGTTCTCGCGGAAGAAATATTTTCAGTTAAACTTTTTAAGTCTGCTCCGTGCAACGGTTGGTCTTATTTTTTAAAAAGGTTTTGTGAAAATTGCCCAGGGATATTTTTGTTATGGGTTGGTATGAATGAAGTCAGAAACTCACATTACTTAATATCTGTGCATGGAGTTTATGAAGTTAAAAAACTTTAAACTAAGGAAAACAAAAAGTATGCCTAACAAATCGCTCAAGCATCGCCACTTCGTGGCTGGACAGTTTTTAAGTCGCAGTTTTGTGGTTTTGCTGCGCAAAAGTAATCCACAAAACCGCAACTTAAAAACTGCCGCTTAGCTCGGCGTTATAAAGCGCGGTCTTTTTGGTTGGTGTTTTCGGTAAGTCCGTGCGCTGTAGCAATATTTTAGTTTGTGCGCTCGGTGGTTTAGGTGTTCTAAATTGCTAAGCGAGTTTTGGTAGCAACGTAGCTCCGCTAGAATCTCTGGAATAGTTCGAATGGGCGTTTTCTGCACTTGGCAGCTGGCGCTCTAAAGTTCAGTTGCTCATGGTTCTGAAAATTGAATAGTGCAGTGTGTACGGCCTGAAGTATTTTAGTCCGTGCTAAGTTTTACCAATTGTGCGTAGTGTTATAACAAAGTATTCAAATCCGTTACGCTGCGCTCCACCGGACAGAATTTAAGTCGCGCTTTTGTGGTTTTGCTACGCAAAAGGTTTCCACAAAAGCGCGCCTTAAATTCTGCCGTTTAATACAACGTTATGGTAATGGATGCTTATAAATTGAAAATCTCTGTTTCATTAACAGTGACGCTAGTAATAACTCTATGTATTCTTGGTGCATATTATGACTTTGGAACAGGCTTTCAGACCTATTTAATCGCATCTGCCACGGGGTCATTTTCACTTGCAGTATTAGTGAGTGCTACATTGTTATCTAAAGCCATTCTTCAAGGCCCAACTTATACGGGTAAAAGCTCCCAAAACACTTATTCCTTTAAGGCTTGGTTTGCGTTAGCCGCAGGGTTGGTAGTTTTCGGAAGCCTATTCTACTATTACTTCTCGCAACCCTATCGGGTAGTTAATACCGGAAAACACATATATCATGCATGGGCATTTGGCCTTATGTTTGGAGCTCTTTTCTTGGGCTTTTTGCAAATTTTAGTTGTGCTTTTATATCGTTACATTAAGAAATAAATTGTAAACCATAACAAAGCGTTGCACCTGACGCATTGTAAGTAGCGCTTATGCAATACCGCTGCGCTAAGTTTATCGCAACGCGCTACTTACAATCCGCAGGTGAACGCAACGTTATGTTTCACTAGGAAAGTCGAAATGTCCGAAGATGATCTAAGCAAAGAAGCTAATATCAAAATTCCCGTGGGTCACCTACTTGCTGTATGGGGAATCCTGTCCGAAAAGTTATCTAGTTCCCCAATAAAAGATTCGTTTACCGAAGAGGAAAAAAGAGCAATTTGGGGTCTAGAAGACTTGTGTGAAAGGGAGCTTATTAATCAGGGCTATTCTTCTCGCCCTGAAAAAGATTGGAATCAACTAATGGCTAAAGCAACCGAATTTGTTAAAAATATACCAGTTGATTGCTTAGATTAAATTCAATCGAAAATAGGTCACAAAAACATAACAAGCGGTTCCAACGCCGCTCCAGCGCTTCGCGCTTACGCTCGACAGTTTGTAAGCAGCGCATTTAGCGAATCGCTGCGCGAAGTTTATCGTAAATGCGCCGCTTACAAACTGCGGTTGAACCGAACGTTATAAAAATGGAGAAAAAATGAAGAAAATCGCAATTGTTACCGCCCTGTTAACCCTGACGGGCTGCATTAGTTTTCCGCAATCTGAGCAAGCCCTTGCGGAAACAGGCTCGAAGAGTCCGACAATGTGCAGCAATCAACCTGTTGAAAAGCTAACTAAAGACATAGAAAAATATCTTTCAAAATGTTATCGCTGGAGAAGAGATGTATACGTCAATGGTGCAAATGTAACTACAAATTTTTATGTTTCAAAAAAAGAAATACCTGAGGGTGCAAAGTATTTTGTAACTCTTCCACACGGCGAAGGAAGTAATTTTTTATTAACCGTGCTTGCTGAAAACGGTAATAGTGAATGCCAATCGACTATTAACGGTTATGCGTATAATTTCATGTGGGCTAGGCACTTTGGAAAGTTAGAGAAAATCGCAAAAGGTGAAGAGGCGTCTTGCCCACTTTAAATTTTATAACAAGGCATTGCACCTGACACATTGTAAGTAGCGCTTTTGCAAAATCGCTGCGCGAAGTTTATCGCAACGCGCTACTTACAATCCGCAGGTGAACGCAACGTTATAAAGCGCGGCCTTTTTTGGTTGGTTTTTTTGGAAATTCCGTGCGCTGTAGCAATATTTTAGTTTGTGCGTTCGGCGGGCTTGGTGTTCTAAATTGCTAAGCGAGTTTTAGTAGCAACGCAGTTCCGTTAAAGTCTCTGGAATAGTTCGAATTGGCATCTTCTGCACTTGGCAGCAGGCGCTTTAAAGTAAATTGAGGCATGGTTCTGAAATTAGCTAGTGCAGTGTGTGCGGCCTGAAGTATTTTAGTCCGTGCTAAGTTTTATCGAATATGCGTAGTGTTATAACAAAGTATTCAAATCCGTTCCGCTGCGCTCCACCGGACAGAATTTAAGTCGCACTTTTGTGGTTTTGCTTCGCAAAAAGTTTCCACAAAATCGCGCCTTAAATTCTGCCGTTTAATACAACGTTATGTGAATATTGAAATGAGCATTCCAAAGAAAGGAAGTAGAAAAATTATCGTGGGCGAAAATGAGTTTTTGTGGCTCATTAGGTCAAAACCCACATATTCGCAGGACTGTTTAGGTACAGAAATGACTGCGGTCGTTGAATCGGTGGAATTGAACGGCTCTATCTTGCGAATTACTTTTCCATTTTTAAGGCCAGATGCGTCTCTTAAATTAAATTCTGGTGGTGTAACTCCGTACATGGTTGAGCAAAGCATTAAAAATGCTATTTCCCAAGGCTGGAACCCTAAGGCTTCTAACGGTGTTTTTGAATATAGGCATACAAGCACATAACAAAGCGTAGCAACTCGCGCACTTCGTGCGCTGGACAGTTTGTAAGTCGCGGCTTTGTGGTTTTGCTGCGCAAAAATAACCCACAAAACCACGACTTACAAACTGCCGTTGTACGCGGCGTTAGCATCTGCATATGAAAGAATTTCACTCCGAGGCGAAAGAAATGGATGAGCCACAGGTAAAAATCGAAGTTAAGCGTGAAGTTAGAACCTATGCAGAGTTTTGGCATACATCTACTTGCCTGCTAGAGATGACAAATGAAATTAAGGAAGGGCAATATCATTTGGTAATGGGAAGTTTGGTTTTTACGGCGTTTACCTTGGAGGCATTTTTAAATCATGCAGGAGAAAAAGTATTTTCTTGTTGGAAAGACCTTGAAAGACTAAGCCCTAAAGAAAAGCTAAATGTTATTTCTGAAAAAATAGAATTGAAAATTGACTATGGAGTCCGTCCTTGGCAGTTAATTAATGAGCTTTTTCAGTTTCGTAACGACATAGCGCATGGTAAAAATATTACCCTAAAACTATCTGACACTAAAACGCTTACAAATTACAGATTGGATCCTAATCTTCAACACTACAACGCTGAAACTCGCTGGGAAAAATATTGCACTAAAGAGAATGCTGAGAGAGCAAGGTCTGAGGTTATAGAAATAGTTGAGCTTATCTACAATTCAGCAAAAATCTCTAACGAATATCCATTTCAGTTTGGCTTTGAAATGAAAGGCTCAACTTTAGTGCTATAAAAAATGCTAACAAGCGACTGTGGTAGAAAATCAATACCTGAAACGCAAATTTAGTTAGCTTGCCACTCGCAGTTATCCCGCACCATGGCGTTTAAAATCGTCATCATTTTTCGCATGCAGGCCGTAAGTGCAACTTTCTTGTGCTTACCCTGCTCAACGAGCTTTTTGTAAAATTTCTTCATCACTGGATTACACTGAATCGCGCTCAGCATCGCCATGTATAACACCGTTCTAATCGGTGCCCGACCACCTTTGATTCTACGTCGTCCTTTCATCATGCCGCTGTCGCGATTAAATGGAGCCAAACCACAAAGCGCTGCTATTTTGCGTGGTGACAGTTGGCCTAGCTCAGGTAACTCTCCCAATAGCGTGAACGTAACACCATCGCCCACACCTGGCACTGAGCTTAGAATCTCATAAGTACGCTGCCACTCAGTAACTTCACCAATGGCTTTGGCGAGTAACTTGTTGATGCTTTCAATTTCTTTATCGAGCACTTTCAGCAAGCGCTTATGGGTTGCTGCAAGAATCGCAGGCGCTTTGTGCTGACGATTTAATTCCTGGGTTCGCATCTCATTCAGTTGGCGCTTGCGTGAGAGTAAATCCCTGATATAGCGTACTTTTTTACTATTGAGAGGCCTTGGCTCCGGTTTTAATATGGCACCAAATTGTGCGATGAGCCGCGAATCAATTTTATCGGTTTTGACAAAAACACCCTGTGCTTTGCCAAACTGACGAACTTGGGTTGGCTGGACAATAATTACCGGCAATTCCTTTTCAGCGCAGGCTTCCACCAAACCTCTTTCGTAACCGCCGGTCGCCTCAACCAAAATGCGAGTGAGGTTATAACGCGATAGTTTTTTAATTAATTCACGAATCCCTTCCGTGGTATTGGGATATTGCAAATAAACATCGAGCTCGAAAATACAAATATCCAGCGTGCTTTTTCCGATGTCGATTCCTACATTTCTTTCACTGCGATCAATGTGTGCGGCGGTAGTTGTATTCATAACTCACCCTTGCTACATTCGGGCTCGGAGCCCATTCGACTGTTCGAGTTAAAAGTAGAATCAGCAAGGTGCCCACGCTTGTTAACGGGCTAGATTACTCTGCGCCAGTGCTGCACCGGGCTACCTTGCTGAATACCTGTTGCTGCAGGTATGGGCTCCACCTTATCGCGTTAAGAATGATAAGAAAACTGATGAAATCAATCATACAA
>NZ_KQ236688.1:2975503-2982128 GCF_001183545.1 Cellvibrio sp. pealriver | reverse complement strand
CTAACAAGCGACTGTGGTAGAAAATCAATACCTGAAACGCAAATTTAGTTAGCTTGCCACTCGCAGTTATCCCGCACCATGGCGTTTAAAATCGTCATCATTTTTCGCATGCAGGCCGTAAGTGCAACTTTCTTGTGCTTACCCTGCTCAACGAGCTTTTTGTAAAATTTCTTCATCACTGGATTACACTGAATCGCGCTCAGCATCGCCATGTATAACACCGTTCTAATCGGTGCCCGACCACCTTTGATTCTACGTCGTCCTTTCATCATGCCGCTGTCGCGATTAAATGGAGCCAAACCACAAAGCGCTGCTATTTTGCGTGGTGACAGTTGGCCTAGCTCAGGTAACTCTCCCAATAGCGTGAACGTAACACCATCGCCCACACCTGGCACTGAGCTTAGAATCTCATAAGTACGCTGCCACTCAGTAACTTCACCAATGGCTTTGGCGAGTAACTTGTTGATGCTTTCAATTTCTTTATCGAGCACTTTCAGCAAGCGCTTATGGGTTGCTGCAAGAATCGCAGGCGCTTTGTGCTGACGATTTAATTCCTGGGTTCGCATCTCATTCAGTTGGCGCTTGCGTGAGAGTAAATCCCTGATATAGCGTACTTTTTTACTATTGAGAGGCCTTGGCTCCGGTTTTAATATGGCACCAAATTGTGCGATGAGCCGCGAATCAATTTTATCGGTTTTGACAAAAACACCCTGTGCTTTGCCAAACTGACGAACTTGGGTTGGCTGGACAATAATTACCGGCAATTCCTTTTCAGCGCAGGCTTCCACCAAACCTCTTTCGTAACCGCCGGTCGCCTCAACCAAAATGCGAGTGAGGTTATAACGCGATAGTTTTTTAATTAATTCACGAATCCCTTCCGTGGTATTGGGATATTGCAAATAAACATCGAGCTCGAAAATACAAATATCCAGCGTGCTTTTTCCGATGTCGATTCCTACATTTCTTTCACTGCGATCAATGTGTGCGGCGGTAGTTGTATTCATAACTCACCCTTGCTACATTCGGGCTCGGAGCCCATTCGACTGTTCGAGTTAAAAGTAGAATCAGCAAGGTGCCCACGCTTGTTAACGGGCTAGATTACTCTGCGCCAGTGCTGCACCGGGCTACCTTGCTGAATACCTGTTGCTGCAGGTATGGGCTCCACCTTATCGCGTTAAGAATGATAAGAAAACTGATGAAATCAATCATACAAGTCGTTGCAGCACTGCTCCGGCACTACGTGCCTGCGCTGGACAGTTTTTAAGTCGCGGTTTTATGGTTTTGCTGCGCAAAAGTGTTCCATAAAACCACAACTTAAAAACTGCCGCTGAACTCGGCGTTAGGCAGAAATAGGAATTCTATCGTGACGAAAAGAGAGTTTGATGAATTTAAAGAATCGGACTGCCCGTGTGGCAACGGTCAAATTACGCGTCATGTAGAGTCAACTGATTATCGTTTTACGAGCGTACACATAACCTACTCTTTAGATTGTATTATATGTAAAAACATATGGAGGTTAGACCATGGTACTCTGGTTCACAAAGAAAGTGAGGCACCATACCTGGCAGCAAAAGAAGAATATTATCGCATCAACAGTAACTTACATGAATTAGCGAAGCAACTTATAAAGTTTTACTTCGAACACATTTCATTTAAATCAAAAAAGGCAGAGTTAGAACATCTGCAAGAAATAGGCATATGCAATCTAAGCTACGCATCTTTCACAAAAGCCCGTCGTGAAGGAAAGCCTATCTCTGAAATAGCATACCCACTTAATAATAAAGAACTACTAATGAGTATGGCGCTCGAACGTGGTTGCAATGCTGAATTTTCTAACTTGGTGCAGTTATCTCAAGAGCTAAATGTTCAATCAGAAAATGCTTATAGAAAAATTATCCGAAGAAGTCTTCGCTAGGTAATGCCTAACAAGCGACTGTGGTAGAAAATCAATACCTGAAACGCAAATTTAGTTAGCTTGCCACTCGCAGTTATCCCGCACCATGGCGTTTAAAATCGTCATCATTTTTCGCATGCAGGCCGTAAGTGCAACTTTCTTGTGCTTACCCTGCTCAACGAGCTTTTTGTAAAATTTCTTCATCACTGGATTACACTGAATCGCGCTCAGCATCGCCATGTATAACACCGTTCTAATCGGTGCCCGACCACCTTTGATTCTACGTCGTCCTTTCATCATGCCGCTGTCGCGATTAAATGGAGCCAAACCACAAAGCGCTGCTATTTTGCGTGGTGACAGTTGGCCTAGCTCAGGTAACTCTCCCAATAGCGTGAACGTAACACCATCGCCCACACCTGGCACTGAGCTTAGAATCTCATAAGTACGCTGCCACTCAGTAACTTCACCAATGGCTTTGGCGAGTAACTTGTTGATGCTTTCAATTTCTTTATCGAGCACTTTCAGCAAGCGCTTATGGGTTGCTGCAAGAATCGCAGGCGCTTTGTGCTGACGATTTAATTCCTGGGTTCGCATCTCATTCAGTTGGCGCTTGCGTGAGAGTAAATCCCTGATATAGCGTACTTTTTTACTATTGAGAGGCCTTGGCTCCGGTTTTAATATGGCACCAAATTGTGCGATGAGCCGCGAATCAATTTTATCGGTTTTGACAAAAACACCCTGTGCTTTGCCAAACTGACGAACTTGGGTTGGCTGGACAATAATTACCGGCAATTCCTTTTCAGCGCAGGCTTCCACCAAACCTCTTTCGTAACCGCCGGTCGCCTCAACCAAAATGCGAGTGAGGTTATAACGCGATAGTTTTTTAATTAATTCACGAATCCCTTCCGTGGTATTGGGATATTGCAAATAAACATCGAGCTCGAAAATACAAATATCCAGCGTGCTTTTTCCGATGTCGATTCCTACATTTCTTTCACTGCGATCAATGTGTGCGGCGGTAGTTGTATTCATAACTCACCCTTGCTACATTCGGGCTCGGAGCCCATTCGACTGTTCGAGTTAAAAGTAGAATCAGCAAGGTGCCCACGCTTGTTAACGGGCTAGATTACTCTGCGCCAGTGCTGCACCGGGCTACCTTGCTGAATACCTGTTGCTGCAGGTATGGGCTCCACCTTATCGCGTTAAGAATGATAAGAAAACTGATGAAATCAATCATACAAGGCGTTGCAGCACGCAAGCTTCGCTTGCTGGACAGTTTGTAAGTCGCAGTTTTGTGGTTTTGCTGCGCAAAAGTATTCCACAAAACCACAACTTACAAACTGCCGCTGAACTTGGCGTTATGTTGAGCATTGATTTGGTTTGTGCGAACTTCAAGCAAAGGAATAAATGAAAAAATTAACCTTCATTGTTTTATTGGTAATCGCAATATCGGTATCTATACTTAATCTAAAAAGCATGAATAGTGTTTTCTCCTTCTACGCACTAAAAACTGCTTTATGGGGGCTTTGTCCTTGGTTGTATTTGGCGTTCATTTGCTTCTTTTTAAGTAACCCGAGAACACTTGTATCAATATTTTGTGTAGCTGTCATTTTTGGTGGCTTGGGAGTTGGCATTATGATTGATACATTATTTATTCATCCCGATGCACAAGGTGGCTTAGTTTTTCTTTTTATTCCGCTGTGGCAGTTAGTTCTGTTTGTGTTTATAACACCTTTACTGCTCATTTTTGCAAATAAAAAAACATAACAAGGTGTTCCAACACCGTTCCGGCGCTGCGCGCCTCCACTCGACAGTTTGTAAGTAGCGCATTTAGCGAATTGCTGCGCAAAGTTTATCGCAATGCGCTACTTACAAACTGCGGTTGAACACAACGTTATGTTTCACTAGGAAAGTCGAAATGTCCGAAGATGATCTAAGCAAAGAAGCTAATATCAAAATTCCCGTGGGTCACCTACTTGCTGTATGGGGAATCCTGTCCGAAAAGTTATCTAGTTCCCCAATAAAAGATTCGTTTACCGAAGAGGAAAAAAGAGCAATTTGGGGTCTAGAAGACTTGTGTGAAAGGGAGCTTATTAATCAGGGCTATTCTTCTCGCCCTGAAAAAGATTGGAATCAACTAATGGCTAAAGCAACCGAATTTGTTAAAAATATACCAGTTGATTGCTTAGATTAAATTCAATCGAAAATAGGTCACAAAAACATAACAAGCGGTTCCAACGCCGCTCCAGCGCTTCGCGCTTACGCTCGACAGTTTGTAAGCAGCGCATTTAGCGAATCGCTGCGCGAAGTTTATCGTAAATGCGCCGCTTACAAACTGCGGTTGAACCGAACGTTATGTTCTCAAGGTGGCGAATGAAACTTAATCTGCTAGTTTTGCGATGTACAAACATAGAGATTTCCAAGAATTTCTATGAGCTGCTTGGTTTAAAATTTGTGAAAGAAAAGCATGGCAAAGGGGTTGAGCACTATGCTACTTGCATAGAAGATTTGGTGTTTGAAATTTACCCATTAAATTTAGGTGAAACCCCATGCAATACTAGGCTGGGCTTTTCCGTTCAATCTCTTGAATCTTTGCTTGAGCGCATCCAATTTCATGGCCAGTATGAATTTAATGGAAAAACTATTTATATTCTTTTAGACCCAGACGGTAGAAAAATAGAAATTTCCTAGTTAATCCTAATATCAATCGTTTGTATAAATTAGTTGTTTGGCTTAAAACAATAAAGCAAACATAACAAGGCGCAGCAACACGCCACTACGTGGCTGGACAGTTTGTAAGTCGCGCTTATGTGGTTTTGCTTCGCAAAAGTATTCCACAACGCGCAACTTACAAACTGCCGTTGTGCTTAACGTTATAAAGCGCGGCCTTTTTGGTTGTCGGTTTTTGAAAGTAAGTGCGCTGTAGCAACTAAGTTACTAAGCGAGTTTTGGTAGAAACGTAGTTCCGTTAGAATCTCTGGAATAGTTCGAATGGGCGCTTTCTGCACTTGGCAGCAGGTGCTTTAAAGTAAATTGCGGCATGGTTCTGCAAATCGCTAGTGAAGTTTGTGCGGGCTGGAATATTTTAGGTCGTGCCAAGTTTTACCCAATTGGCGTAGTTTTATAACAAAGTATTCAAATCCGTTACGCTACGCTCCACCGGACATAATTTAAGTCGCTCTTTTGTGGTTTTGCTTCGCAAAAAGTTTCCACAAAAGCCCGCCTTAAATTCTGCCGTTTAATACAACGTTAGAGTAATCGTATGAAAAAAATAATTGCAATTCTGGGGCTATCTTCTTTTTTCGGTTTAGCTGAGGCTTCTCAATTTTCCGCAGGGCAAGTATGGAGCTATAAAAATCGTATCGGAGAGGAAGGATCTACAGTATTAATTAATAAAGTTGAAAGCCATCCTAAGCTTGGAAAAATTTTTCATGTCAGTATTTTTGGCGTTAAAGTTAAAAACTCTAGAATTGCTGGTGGTATATCAACTGACTTACCTCATTTCCCTGTTTCAGAAGAAACATTGAATAAAAGTGTAGTCAAGCTCATCGGTAAGAAAGAACCAAATCCAGAATATTTAAACGGTTACAACGTTTGGAAAGATGCCTTTGACAACGGTGAGGCCGGAATATTTACAATCACCTTAGCAGAAATTGTTGGGGTTGTAGAAGAAAGTATTAACCCAAAAAAGTAAACTCTAACAAGTCGTTGCAGCACTGCTCCGGCACTACGTGCCTGCGCTGGACAGTTTTTAAGTCGCGGTTTTATGGTTTTGCTGCGCAAAAGTGTTCCATAAAACCACAACTTAAAAACTGCCGCTGAACTCGGCGTTACATGAGAAGGGAGAAATAAATGGGGTTATGGTTGTGGGGCGCTGTTATTGGTATTTTTTTATACTCCTTTCTGTCTGCGTATGAGGCATTTCGTTGTCCCATTCTCTCGCAAGAAACCAAGCTCCATTTAATGCTTTTATGCCTCATAATTCCAATAATTGGCCCATACTTATCAAATAAAAAGCTTGGCTTTAAAATCACTGAGGAAGGGCGAACAGATTTACTATTAGAGCTGCCTTTTTACGTCACTCTTTGCCTTCCATCGGGAATCAAGAATCCAGAATCGAGTGACGATATAGACTAGGTTCGTAAAAATAGTTGTGGTGGTTTGCACTGGTAGGCAAAGCAAAAACTTCCTTTTGCTTCGGCAAATTCACCGCAAAAAATATTATCATGTAACAAGGCATTGCACCTGACGAATTGTAAGTAGCGCTTTTGCAATATCGCTACGCTAAGTTTATCGCAACGCGCTACTTACAATCCGCAGGTGAACGCAACGTTATGAAGGCTATATGTTTAAACAACTTCAAATAAACTTGGCGAAAACAAATTTACTTAAACCAAAGTATTATACGCTTACGTCTTCAATAGGGTTGGCAGGCGTATTTGTTGGTTTGGCGTTGGGTATTGTTTTACTTCTCTCGCTTGCAAAAGCAAATGGAATTGATACTGAGGCAACTGTTACCGGTGGCTTGAATAAAGCCATAATGCTATTTTCTGTTGTTTTTGGTTTGAGTTTTTCTATTTATATAGGTTGCGTTATCGTTGCAGGCCTCTTCAGCGTGGTAATGCTTATTTTAAATAAATTTACTATTAAGCAAGCTGTTGGTTATACATTTTTATCTTCATTTCCAGACGACTGGCTTAAAGAAAATTCATAACAAATCGCTGCAGCGCC
>NZ_KQ236688.1:2900894-2975431 GCF_001183545.1 Cellvibrio sp. pealriver | reverse complement strand
CCCGCGCACTTCGTGCGCTGGACAGTTTGTAAGTCGCGGCTTTGTGGTTTTGCTGCGCAAAAGTAATCCACAAAACCACAACTTACAAACTGCCGTTGTACGCGGCGTTAGCAATTGGAGGAATAATGGCAGTTAGGTGCAATACACCAAATAGCATTAAAGTCGGTGATTATTTTGAGAGTTGTAGTTTCCATCCGTGCTTATGTATTGAGGTGGACGAAACAGGTAGAAACATTGAAGGAATATCTTTAGTGAACGGTGGAATTCAAAATTGTAGCGCTGTTCATTGTGGCGTAAGGTTACTTAGTTTGAGCGAGGCAATTTCCTGGAAGCTATCAGGTCCAGAAGACGCAAAGGAACATGTAGCAGAAGAATGGTGGAGTGTTTAGCTGTAATTCAATTCATTATGTATGCAGTTGGCTTTTTTTAAAAACGAAAAGCTGCTAACAAAGTGGTCAAACACCGTTACGCTTCGCTCCACTGGACAGAATTTAAGTCGCGGCTTTGTGGTTTTGCTGCGCAAAAGTATTCCACAAAGCCACAACTTAAATTCTGCCGTTTACCACGGCGTTAGAAAGGGAGTCCCATGAAAGGAAGTTGTCTTTGCGGAGGTATTGTCTATGAAGCTGAAGAGCTTGCTTCTGAAATAATGCACTGTGCATGTATAACCTGTAGAAAAGCTCATGCGGCAGCATTTAATACTGCTGCTGCAGTTGAAAAGTCTAAATTCAAATGGCTAAAAGGCGAAAACCTGCTGAAGTTCTATGAATCCTCTCAAGGGAAGCGAAGATATTTTTGTAGCAACTGTGGAAGCCAACTTATTAAAACTGTTGAGGGTAGAAATCAAATAGTTTTGAGAGTGGGAACGCTAGACGAAGACCCAAACAAAGTTCCACAATCATTTATATGGGCTTCGTACTCAGTTCCTTGGTTGTCTCACGAAAATGAGTTAAAAGTATTTTCAGAGAACGAGGTTAAGTAAATTTCTAACAAAGCGTAGCAACCCGCCACTGCGTGGCTGGACAGTTTGTAAGTCGCGGCTTTGTGGTTTTGCTGCGCAAAAGTAATCCACAAAACCGCAACTTACAAACTGCCGTTGTACGCGGCGTTATGTGAAAATACCGCGAAAAGCAGCATTGTCGGGCAACAGTCGGGTGAAATTCGTACCCGACATCGTAGGAATCTATGAATACTCATGGTTCACTTACGTTGGAGTATTTAAATGATTCTTAAACAGTTACGCATCAGCCGCCATCTTTCTCAGGAGCAATTAGCTTTAATGTCTGGTTTAAATGTTAGAACCATTCAGAGAATAGAAAGTGGTCAAAAACCTAGTTTAGAGTCTCTTAAATGTCTTGCGTCTGTGCTTGAAGTTGATGTTTCAACCTTAAACCAGGAGATATTTATGATAGACAAAAACACAGACAACTGGCACAACTTGCCTTTTTGGCTTAAATGTTGGTTCTTCTTTAACTTTCTAAACTTTCGTCCCACTAGAGCTACCGCTAAAAGAGTAGAGGTTTTGTCGCATATTAGTGGGTTTTTATTTTGTGCTCTGGGTCTTATTAATCAAGCTGCTTTAGCTGGTGGTCTATGTATGCTTTCAACTGCATATCTATTTTACCTGCTTATTTGGCAAGGAGATAAATACGGCATTTGGTATGAACGGTTAGAAACGAAAAGCACATAACAAGTCGTTCCAGCATCGCACCTGCGGTGCTGGACAGTTTTTAAGTCGCGGTTTTATGGTTTTGCTGCGCAAAAGTATTCCATAAAACCACAACTTAAAAACTGCCGCTGAACTCGGCGTTATGCAGTCCTTAGTAGGGAAAATTATGGAACTTGAAAAATTAATAGGAAAAACAGCGAAGCTATCGTTCTTGGCGCCAAGCACGTGGACACTAGCATTTGGCTGCGGGGCTGAATTTTCCAACTTTTCTATTTGTAGAATATCAAAAGAAAAGCAACTATTAGCTTGCACCAAAGACCACGATCAATGGTTTGGGTTAAAAGAGCCATATGATGCAGAAAAGGAAATTAATAACCATATTTCAAATGGTGTTATTACAGGCGCCTCCTTTGGCTTATCCAGCAATGACATAGTGTTATCAATGAGCACGGGAATTGTTATAGAAATTTTGTCCATTTCTACAGGTTACGAAACATGGGAATATCGCTGTGCGGAAGGTATTCTTTATGTGGCATCGGGCGCGGGAAATGTAAACGAATTTTAACCACGCATAACAAAGCAATGAACCGGATGGTTTTTAGTAGCATTTTTGCCATTCCGCTTCGCTCCATTTTACGGCAAAAGTGCTACTTAAAAACCACCGGTTATCGCAACGTTATAAAGCGCGGTCTTTTTTGGTTTGTGGTTTCGGAAAGTAATCGCGCTGTAGCAATATTTTAGTTTGTGCGTTCGGCGGGCTTGGTGTTCTAAATTGCTAAGCGAGTTTTGGTAGCAACGCAGTTCCGTTAAAGTCTCTGGAATAGTTCGAATAGGCATCTTCTGCACTTGGCAGCGGGTGTTCTAAAGTTCAGTTCCGCATGGTTTTGCAAATTGAATAATGCGGTTTGTGCGGCCTGAAATATTTTAGTCCGTGCTAAGTTTTAGTAAATGTGCGTAGTGTTATAACAAAGTATTCAAATCCGTTCCGCTGCGCTCCACCGGACAGAATTTAAGTCGCTCTTTTGTGGTTTTGCTACGCAAAAGGTTTCCACAAAAGCGCGCCTTAAATTATGCAGTTTAATACAACGTTATAAAGTGCGGCCTTTTTTGGTTGGTGTTTGCTGAAAGTGTTCGCGCTGTAGCAATATTTTAGTTTGTATGTTCGGTGGTTTTGGTGTTCTAAATTGCTAAGCAAGTTTTGGTAGCAACGTAGTTCCGTTAAAGTCTCTGGAATAGTTCGAATAGGCATCTTCTGCACTTGGCGGCGGGTGCTCTAAAGTTCAGTTCCGCATGGTTTTAGAATTCGCTAGCGCAGTAAGTGCGGTCTGAAGTATTTTAGCCTGTGCTAAGTTTTACCGAATGTGCGTAGTGTTATAACAAAGTATTCAAATTCGTTCCGCTGCGCTCCACCGGACAGAATTTAAGTCGCACTTTTGTGGTTTTGCTACGCAAAAGGTTTCCACAAAGGCGCGCCTTAAATTCTGCCGTTTAATACAACGTTATAAATTTGGTGTGCTTATGGAGTTAGCTATCTGGTTTATCTTGGGGTTGTTGGGGTATTGGGTTGTTCTATTTCGATGGCATAGAGCTGTTTGGCGTGAGTCACGTGTTGCAATTCTACAAATCTGTATTTGGTTGGGCATTTTTCTCTGCCATCTCTTATACAGGCTGACTGCAAAAGAACCTTTATTTCCCAATAACAACATGTATGAAAGTTATGCTTTCTATATTGGTGTAATAATTTCATTTTGTATTCACAAACTAAAATTTTCTAAGAATTGAAATCAAGCAGGTCTGTAGCATGGGAATTATAACAAAGTGTTCCAACACCGTTCCGGCGCTCCGCCCCTCCACTCGACAGTTTGCAAGTAGCGCATTTAGCGAATTGCTGCGCAAAGTTTATCGCAATGCGCTACTTACAAACTGCGGTTGAACACAACGTTATAAAGCGCGGCCTTTTTCGGTTGGTGTTTTCGGAAAGTCAGTGCGCTGTAGCAATATTTTAGTTTGTGCGTTCGGCGGGCTTGGTGTTCTAAATTGCTAAGCGAGTTTTGGTAGCAACGTAGTTCCGTTAAAGTCTCTGGAATAGTTCGAATAGGCATCTTCCGCACTTGGCGGCAGGCGCTCTAAAGTTCAGTTCCTCATGGTTCTGAAAACTGAATAGTGTAGTAGGTGCGGCCTGAAGTATTTTAGTTCGTGCTAAGTTTTACCGAATGTGTGTAGTGTTATAACAAAGTATTCAAATTCGTTCCGCTACGCTCCACCGGACAGAATTTAAGTCGCTCTTTTGTGGTTTTGCTTCGCAAAAGGTTTCCACAAAAGCGCGCCTTAAATTCTGCCGTTTAATACAGCGTTAAACGTAAAGGGAAGGTATGGATTACGTATTATTTACTGGAATATTTTTGTTTCCTTTCATTGTTTGCCTTATATATGAGGCAATCGCTTTTAAGCGGGTTTCAATGAATGGTCTTTTCTTAACAAAAGTGCTTTCTTCTTACGGTATATATCTTTTAGGCTTAATTTTTTCATCTATTTCTGACCCGCTTGAAGAGTACATGCTTAAGCATTGTTCATGGTCGGGTGAAGGCATTGCTCCGTGTAACGCCTTACTTTATCAGGCGGCGTCGTATATTAGTTCTTGGCTAATTTTGGTAATGGCTGGGCTTTCATTTGCTTTTCAGTTGGTTTTTTTGTACTACATTTCAAGAAGAATTACGTTTAACAAAGCGTAGCAACTCGCGCACTTCGTGCGCTGGACAGTTTGTAAGTCGCAGTTTTGTGGTTTTGCTGCGCAAAAGTAACCCACAAAACTACAACTTACAAACTGCCGTTGTACGCGGCGTTATAAAGCGCGGCCTTTTTTGGTTGTTGGTTTCGGAAAGTAAGCGCGCTGTAGGAATTAAGTCACTAAGCAAGTTTTGGTAGAAACGTAGTTCCGTTAAAATCTCTGGAATAGTTCGAATGGGCGCTTTCTGCACTTGGCAACCGGCGCTTTAAAGTAAATTGCGGCATGGTTCTGCAAATCGCTAGTGAAGTTTGTGCGGGCTGAAGCATTTTAGTCCGCAGTAATTTTTACCAATTGAGCGTAGTTTTATAACAAAGTATTAAAATTCGTTCCGCTACGCTCCACCGGACATAATTTAAGTCGCTCTTTTGTGGTTTTGCTTCGCAAAAGGTTTCCACAAAAGCGCAACTTAAATTCTGCCGTTTAATACAACGTTAGCGAGGGATTATGAAATTAAATAAGTGTTTATTTTTAGCTCTGTTTACGTCAAATGCGGCCTTTGCTGATTATGGAATTAGTTTAATCAAATTTACATGTATACCTGAATTAGGTTTCTTTAAAATTGATTTTGATACGGTAGATGGAGCCGCAGCTACGGCGGGCGTTAAAAGCGATGCTAAAAGCCAGCAAGAATGGAGAAAGCTTTGGGAAGCAAAAGGGCTCTATTTTCCACAAAAATTAACATATGAATGCGAATTCAAGCAAAACATATATACGGTAACAACGAGTCAGCCTGAGCCTCATGGCGGTAGATGCGGCGCTCAACCCCCCGTATCTCTTACGCTGCAAGAAAATGGCACTGAAATTTTTGAAAATATTTCATTCGGGCCTAACTGTTCAGGCGAGCCAACCACTATAAGTATAAATGTTAGCAATCCCCCAGTTGGCTGGGGAAGTCGTGACATAAGTGCCTTAATCGAATCTCAACCGGACAGAAAATTAATATATCTGGCGTTAGGTGACGACATGACAAAAGTAAATATACATCAAAATGAAATAACCAAATATTTTAGTAAATTTTCGCAATAGTCGCTAACAAGGCATTGCACCTGACGCATTGTAAGTAGCGCTTTTGCAATATCGCTGCGCGAAGTTTATCGCAACGCGCTACTTACAATCCGCAGGTGAACGCAACGTTAGCCATAAAACATGGAGTATGTACCTTGCTAAGAGTCATTTGTTTTTTCACTTTATCCCTAATTTCTATCTTTTCGTATGCCGAAACAATTTCCTGTGGTGGTAAGTTTATTACTGTTTCTGACGCGCCTTCCGCGAAGGAGCCATTTTTTAGTGTAACTATTGAAGGTAGTCCTACTAGCAGTACTCACCTCTTTGAAATACAAAATGACTTTCTGAATGTTCGTTGTGAAGTTACTTCCAAAGGAAATCATGTGGTCCTAATTAATCATTTCTGTGGCGGTAGTGGTTGCGCAGATTTTGGTAATTTCGGAATTATCGAAGTGAGCTCTGGCAAGGTATTGTTGGAGCCAAGCCAACGCTATAAAGGAAATATGGAGCAAGCGAAGGAAATAATTGGCACGGAAATAAAGCCTTTTAAATGCGAGCTAAAGAGCATTGAGGTTTGTTTACACTCTAAAATTGAGCTTGGCTAACAAAGCGTAGCAACCCGCGCACTGCGTGCGCTGGACAGTTTGTAAGTCGCAGTTTTGTGGTTTTGCTGCGCAAAAGTAATCCACAAAACTACAACTTACAAACTGCCGTTGTACGCGGCGTTAAATTATAGAGAAAAGAATGTACCACTATCTTGATGAAAATAGAGGAAAGGAATGGCTTGATGGCTGGGCTTCGGTTGTTGGTGATTTTGATCAAGTAAAAGCGTACACAGATCTTGGCGACTTATTCTTAGTGAATTCGAAAACAAATGAGGTTGGTATTTTGTTAGTAATGGCAAATAAATTTCACCAAATGGGTTTTACTAATTGGGATGAATTTAAGAAAACAGTAATGAATGACTCTAACTTTCAAGAACGTGTAGTGCAAAAAAGCTTTATTGAGCGCGTCAGAGAACATTGTGGTGAACTTGAAAAATATGAAGTGTATATCCCCACTCCATATCCATGCTTAGGAGGTTCGGGAGAACCTGAAACACATAAAAAAGGAAATATATGGGTTTATCTTGCTATTTCATCGCAAACATTTGCACAAATTTAACAAGGCGCGCCAAAATCGCACACTATCGTGTGCTGGACGCATGGTAAGTCGCCGCTTGTGCATTGGCTTCGCCAATTTTATGCACAATCGTCAACTTACCATGCGCCTTTGCGCTTAGCGTTATGCTTTGAAAGGAAATACCGTGCGATATTTTAAATATGTAAGTTTTCTTGTTGGCTTATTTGCCTCTTTTGCTAGTTCGGCTCACGCTGCGCAGCCAATAGTTACCATTGAATACAGTAAGAGTTTTGATTCTGTTTGCTCTTTTTTCCGAGGCAATGCAATCAAAGATGAATGGAAAGTAGAGTTGGCGTCCCGTCAGAAAGAGTTTGAAAATCTGTGGAAAGCAGCAGGGCCAAAACTGATTGAGGCTACCGAGCAAATTACGAAGAAACCATTTCCCGAGAAGAACTTTACCGCACGATTGACGTTATGTAATTTGCCTTCTCAATCATACTTTGGTATTGGCATTAACATGCGGTATGCGCTCAGAAGTTTTACTGCAACACCTGTACCAATGACCTATAAGGTTAATACTTTATTTCATGAGCTATTGCATAAATATTTTTCGGAACACCCTATAGAACATTCGGTACTTCTTAAGCAGTATGCTTATGAACCCGAGCGTACGAGAGATCATCTACATTTATTAGCGCTACAAAAAGCAGTTTTTCTTAAGCTCAATGAAACTGAAATGCTGAAGGAACAAATCACCATCGATAGCCAACTTCCAGATGGCTACTACAAAAGAGCTTGGGAGATTGTAAACTCTACTGACACAGAATATCTGAAATATTTGTCAGAAATGTCTGCGGTAGGCATAACAAATCGCTGAAGCACCAGTCGCTTCGCTCCTTGGACAGTTTTTAAGTCGCAGTTTTGTGGTTTTGCTGTGCAAAAGTATTCCACAAAACCGCAACTTAAAAACTGCCGCTTAGCTCGGCGTTAAGCAATCTCATCAAATGGATATTTATGACTAAAAAGCATCCACCAGTACAAATTACAAAACCTGAAACTTTTATTATTGAATCATTATCCTTAGATGATGAAGCGAGTGAAAGACTAGAAGGCAAGATTTTATATAACATCTTAAAAATGCAAGGGAAAAATCCAATCTATTATTATTTTAGAACCCACTTGGAATTGGTAAAGCTAGCAGAACTATTTAGGGAATCTGGTTATCGTTACTTACATTTGTCTTGCCATGGAAATACAGAATCGCTGGTTTATACATTTAGTCATCATACCTTTACTGAATTTTCAAACATTTTCAGTAAAAAATTAAACAACAGAAGGCTATTTATCTCTGGCTGCAGCATGGGAAATAAGAAATTTGCCAGCGAACTTTATAGTACAAATGGAGGAATGTACTCTGTAATTGCACCAACTAAAGACGTTTATTTTGAGCAAACCACATCATTTTGGCCTGCGTTTTACTACATGATGCATGCATATGATGCAAACTCAATGGGCGGCTCATACATGAAACAAGTTCTTAAACGGTTGAGCTGGATGTTTGAAATTCCTCTTGCACTGTATTTCAAGAATACAGGTAAAGGAGGAATCGTGGATGAAGTGCTATTTTCAGGTGACAACAAATTGCTTTATAGGGCTGTAAGTAAAAGCTCCCCTTTAGAACAAAAAGCTTAACAAGGCACTCCAGCACCGCACACTTCGTGTGCTCGACAGTTTGTAAGTCGCTTTTTTGTGGTTTTGCTGCGCAAAAGTTTTCCACAAAAAATCAACTTACAAACTGCGGCTGAGCTTAACGTTATAAAGCGCGGCCTTTTTGGTTGTCGGTTTCTGAAAGTAAGCGCGCTTTAGCAATTAAGTTACTAAGCGAGTTTTGGTAGAAACGTAGTTCCGTTAGAAACTCTGGAATAGTTCGAATTGGCATCTTCTGCACTTGGCGGCAGGCGCTTTAGAGTAAATTGCTGCATGGCTCTGCAATTCGCTAGTGAAGTTTGTGCGGGCTGGAATATTTTGGTGCTCAGTATTTTTACCCAATGTGCGTAGTGTTATAACAAAGTATTCAAATCCGTTACGCTGCGCTCCAGCGGACAGAATTTAAGTCGCTCTTTTGTGGTTTTGCTACGCAAAAGGTTTCCACAAAAGCACGCCTTAAATTCTGCCGTTTAATACAACGTTAGGCTTTAGGAAGAAGTCATGAAAGAAATCGTCGAAATAATAAAAACTGGAAATTCACGTGAGCGCTTAGCGGTAATTTCAGATATTGCCACTATTTTAGGTGTTTCTGTTTTTGCTATTTTAAGCCCGTACTTTGGTGGTTTTTCACATGAAAAAATAAGCATGGTTGCATTAATTGCCGTTTATTGCTTACTTTTTACCGCCTCTCAAATTGCAATTTTTTACTGCGTAGTTGTAGTTCAAGGTTGGTTGCGTAATTGGTTAAAACCTACGGGGCTTTCCACGGGTATCTATTTTTCTTTGTGGCTCGTATGGGCTGCTTGGCTAATCTTTTCTACCCTACAAGGTTATACTGAACTGCTTTATACAAAGTGGTAAAGAGCCTAACAAAGCGTAGCAACCCGCGCACTTCGTGCGCTGGACAGTTTGTAAGTCGCGGCTTTGTGGTTTTGCTGCGCAAAAGTAATCCACAAAACCACAACTTACAAACTGCCGTTGTACGCGGCGTTAGCAATTGGAGGAATAATGGCAGTTAGGTGCAATACACCAAATAGCATTAAAGTCGGTGATTATTTTGAGAGTTGTAGTTTCCATCCGTGCTTATGTATTGAGGTGGACGAAACAGGTAGAAACATTGAAGGAATATCTTTAGTGAACGGTGGAATTCAAAATTGTAGCGCTGTTCATTGTGGCGTAAGGTTACTTAGTTTGAGCGAGGCAATTTCCTGGAAGCTATCAGGTCCAGAAGACGCAAAGGAACATGTAGCAGAAGAATGGTGGAGTGTTTAGCTGTAATTCAATTCATTATGTATGCAGTTGGCTTTTTTTAAAAACGAAAAGCTGCTAACAAAGTGGTCAAACACCGTTACGCTTCGCTCCACTGGACAGAATTTAAGTCGCGGCTTTGTGGTTTTGCTGCGCAAAAGTATTCCACAAAGCCACAACTTAAATTCTGCCGTTTACCACGGCGTTAAGCAAATAGGAGAAATAATTGGAACCCAAAAAAGTCTTCTCACCTCATCAGGTATATGTTGGTTCTTTTATCGGTGGGCCTCTTTGCGCTACTCATCTTATATATAAAAATTTTATCGTAATGGCAAAGCCAAAGTATGCGCTAATCACCATATTAATAGGCGTGGCTTTTATGACCTTTCTTCTTTTACCAATTAACTTTCTTCCTGAAAAACTGCCATATATTACTTTTCCACTACTTTATTCGGGAATTGCCGGGGCAATTGTATGGCAGTTCCAGGTAAGCAAAGAGGAAGAGGCTGTAAATGAAGAGTATAGTTTTATTTCAAATTGGTTAGTCGCGAAATACTCCGCAATATATTTACTAGTAACCGTGTTGCTATTTCTGGCAACATTCTATGGCTACTCTTTATTCGGGTATAGCTATGCTTAACAAAGCGGTCAAACATCGTTCCGCTTCGCTCCACTGGACAGAATTTAAGTAGCTTTTTTGTGGTTTTACTTCGTAAAATATTTCCACAAAAAAGCTACTTAAATTCTGCCGTTTACCGCAACGTTATGAAGGCTATATGTTTAAACAACTTCAAATAAACTTGGCGAAAACAAATTTACTTAAACCAAAGTATTATACGCTTACGTCTTCAATAGGGTTGGCAGGCGTATTTGTTGGTTTGGCGTTGGGTATTGTTTTACTTCTCTCGCTTGCAAAAGCAAATGGAATTGATACTGAGGCAACTGTTACCGGTGGCTTGAATAAAGCCATAATGCTATTTTCTGTTGTTTTTGGTTTGAGTTTTTCTATTTATATAGGTTGCGTTATCGTTGCAGGCCTCTTCAGCGTGGTAATGCTTATTTTAAATAAATTTACTATTAAGCAAGCTGTTGGTTATACATTTTTATCTTCATTTCCAGACGACTGGCTTAAAGAAAATTCATAACAAATCGCTGCAGCGCCGCGCACTACGTGCGCTCGACAGTTTGTAATTCGCCGCTTTGTGGTTTTGCTACGCAAAAGGCTCCCACAAATCGTCAAATTACAAACTGCGGCTGAGCTCAGCGTTATGTGAAATGAGATAGGGAGTAAGAAAGTGCATACTCATTCATACAAAAAGGAAGATTGGCCTTTCGGCTTCAGCGATGACATCTTGGCGGTCACGACGAAATATGTAATGAATGGTGAACAACCTATTGTTGAAGTGTTGCACTGGGACGACGGTGGCTGGCAGTTTATGTGTAATACGACCACTGACGCAGATAACGGCATGGTCGTTTGTATGGGTTGTATATTCGAAAAATTTCCGTGGATTTCTAGGTTTAAAGAACTAAAGCCGGGCTATCTTTCATTTTATGAAATAGAAACCGGTGAGTGGCGAACTCAGGAAATTGAATAAACCAAAGCTACCGCACATAACAAGGCGCAGCAACACGCCGCTGCGCGGCTGGACAGTTTGTAAGTCGCTCTTATGTGGTTTTGCTACGCAAAAGTATTCCACAACGCACAACTTACAAACTGCCGTTGTGCTAAACGTTATGCAATAAGAGAAAATAAGGAATTACTGTATGAAACGCATCAAAACCAATTTAATTTTTTCACTGATTATTTCAGTTGTAGTATCAGGATGTGCTATCGGACCATCAAAATATCTAGCCCCTACTAGTGGTCCAGTTGCTACATTGACATTTCAAAACAATGGGGGGCATGGGGCTAGCAACCCTGGAGTTTTTAATAAATATAAAAATTGTCAGGGGCTTTCAATTATAAGACCGGCCATAGCATCTGGAAATCAGTCATCTATTTCTGTTCCTGCAAATGGACCAATATCAATATCATTTGGGTACAGCATCACCTATAACTCTTACTGTAACTTACTAGCTACTTTTGAGCCTGAAAAAAATGCTAGCTATTTAGTTAGAATTAATAGCACACCTGATGGTGAGAAGTGCTATTTAGAAATGTTCAAGTCCACTAACAGCCAATTGACGCCCGTTAATTTTGAGGTTAGGAATCCAATCGGGATATTTGGGCCAAACAGCCCATATTGCCAAGAATAACTTTTTTTGAATGCATAACAAAGCGTTGCACCTGACGAATTGTAAGTAGCGCTTATGCAATATCGCTGCACTAAGTTTATCGCAACGCGCTACTTACAATCCGCAGGTGAACGCAACGTTATGCTCTATAGAATTCCATAGATTATGAAAAACGTAAAGAAAGTACTAATCTTAGTGTTTATTGTATTTCCCTTTGTTTACTATTTTATCAGTTCAAATATTGATGCTCTAATGGCAGGGGAAATTAAGGGCAGGCATGGTATTGTATATAGCCAGTGGAATTTTATGTTTTACTTTAAAATTGCATTTAACTTTTTCTGTGCATTTGCATTTTTACTTGTGCCAGTATTTATGTTTGTAGATCCTTTAATAATAAATTCAGTTATAAATAAAATAAGAGAATTTTTTAGAAGGCTTTAGTATAACAAACGTTGCACCTGACGGATTGTAAGTAGCGCTTTTGCAATATCGCTGCGCAAAATTATTCTATAACGCACAACTTACAAACTGCCGCTGAACTCTGCGTATGCACAAATAGGAGATTTTGATGTACCAAAATAGACAAGCACTAGCTTTTGGAAGTGTTGTATTTTTAGTTTTATTCTTTGTTTTTGTAATTTTTATATCTTTTTGGATATGGCCAAAGTACAACTTGTATAGGATGGAAATGAAAGGGCGAGCAGCTTTGAAGGAAGCAGAATGGTCAAAACAAATATTAATCGAAGAAGCCAGGGCAAATGAAACCGCTTCATTGATGCAAGCAAATGCCAGAGTTACATTAGCCGAGGCAGAGGGAAAAGCTCAAGTAGTTCGCGCAAAAGCAGAGGGACTTGCCGATATAGAGCGCGCTAAAGCTGCAGCCGAAGCTAATCGCATAATTGGTGAGTCATTAAAAGGAAATGACGAATACCTAAGATACATCTGGATTAAAGGTCTTCAAGACGGAAAAGGCGAAAGAATTTATATACCAACTGAAGCTGGATTACCAATTCTTGAAGCAGGAAAAGCAAACAAATAATGCATAGTAAGCGACTGTGGTAAAGACCAAAATGGAAATGCTTTGATTCTGGGCACAAATCTTAATTGTGGGGGCGGGTTATGGGTTCAATTATTGTTTTTATACTGATACCAATTATCTGTGCAGTAATTTGCTATTCAGTTGCTAAAAAACGCAACGCGGCTGTGCCATTTTGGGTTGTAATGGGGGGCGATATTTGGTCCTTTGGCTTTGCCGTTTGTATTTATGGCAAAGCCAAAAAAATAAATTATGTAGAGATGATTGTTGAACTTCCCTGTCTGGCGGCGTAAAAAATACCGCACTAGTAATATTTCAATTGTGTTGCCTTTCCTCTAAATACCCGATAAGAGAATATTGTGTAGAGGATGATGGTTGGTAATACGATGACTGCGCCTACCAAAATAAATTTTAACGATTCCGGTGCGCTTGCGGCTTCCCATATATCGAGTTGGTTGGGGACTACATAGGGATAAAAGCTGTAGGCAAGCCCGATAAAGCTCAACAGAAAAATCATGGTGGCGCAGGCAAAGGGAATCCAGCAGCCCATGTCATTTGCGTAGGGGAAGTGTTTTAAATAACGGTCTACTGCGAAGAGCAATACAAAACAAAAAAATGGGATCACCCACAAAATCATGACCAGTGGATTGCCGAACCATTTATTGAAAATCAAGTCGCTGACGAATGGATTGACGATTGATACGGCAACCAAACCTAACCCCATCAGCCAACAACATAAACGTGCCCACCATGCGGCGCGTTTTTGCAGTTCTCCTTCGGTTTTTAATACCAACCATGCAGCACCGATAAAGGTATAGCCTGCGGTGACGCAGATTGCGCTAAGGGCAGCGAACGCATAGGCGATGAGTGTTTGTTCAAACTCCATTACATAGAGACCGAGCATAAAACCTTGCGATAAGGTGGCCAGCAGTGAGCCTGCCTTGAAGGTCATGTCCCATAATTTTTTATGGTCTTCTGGTGATTTTGCACGAAAGTCAAACGCAACTCCGCGCAGTATCAAACCTGCAAGCATGATGGTGATGGGAATATATAAATGAAACAGGATTTGACTGTGCGCGAGTGGAAAGGCGATTAACAGAATGCCGATGCCAAGTACCAGCCAGGTTTCATTTGCATCCCAAAACGGGCCGATACTGGCGATCATTGCATCGCGCTGTGCTTCGGAATCATTGGGTAACAAAATACCTACACCTAAATCGTAGCCGTCGAGAATCGCGTAAACAAAAAAAGCGAGCCCCATCAAGCCGATAAAAATAATCGGCAGCCAAAACGCCTCACCGGATAATGTGCTGATATCAGTCATGTTGTACTCCCGGTAAATTTTTCTCGATCAATTGTTCTTGCAAGGTTTGCACTTCTTCCGGGCGATCAACCAGTACGGATTTTTTCGCCATCAAAAATAATGTGCGGATGTAAGCAATCAGCAGGACAACATACAGTGTGAGATAAATTGCAAGTGAGGTGCCTACGTTGGATGCCGGTGTTTTGGTAACGGCATCGGCAGTTGCAAGCACTCCGGTGACTAACCAGGGTTGACGGCCAATCTCGGTGACATACCAGCCCGCAAGCGTGGCGATCCAACCAGAGAAGGTCATTGCAACAAATATTTTTAATTGCAGTGGCGATATTTCTTTTTTGCGCCAATAGCTCCAGCAGCCCCACCATGATGCCAACAGCATCAACATGCCCACGCCCACCATAATGCGGAAACCATAAAACATGGGCGCGATAGGTGGATGCGCGTTGGGGAATTCGTTGAGGCCTTTTATTTCGCCGTCGACTTCGTGCGTTAATATCAAGCTGGCCAATTTGGGAATTTCAATTGAATATTGGTTGCTTTGGCTTTCTTTATCGGGAATGGCAAACAACACCAGGGGCGCGCCTTTTTCGGTGTGCCATACCGCTTCTACCGCAGCGATTTTTGCCGGTTGGTATTTCAGGGAATTAAGTCCGTGCAGGTCGCCTAAAAAAATTTGTATGGGAATTAAAATCGCAGCGGCGATGACAGCGGTTTTTAACGCAAGCCGCGGTGCAGGTTTGTGGTCGCCTTTTAAAATACGGTACGCGGATAAACCCGCAATTAAAAATGCGGCGGTTAAACCCGATGCAATTAACATGTGCGCAAGGCGATAGGGCATGGACGGATTAAAAATAATCGCCAGCCAGTCGAGCGGATAAGCTTTGCCATCGCGCATTTCAAAACCGGTTGGTGTTTGCATCCAACTATTGAGTGCAATAATCCAAAACGCAGACATAGTGGTGCCGAAGGCGACCAGCAATGTCGCAATGGTGTGCATGCGGTTGGAGACTTTATTGATGCCGAATAGCATGATGCCTAAAAATGTGGCTTCCAGAAAAAATGCGGTGAGCACTTCGTACCCGAGTAAGGGGCCTGCAATATTGCCCACCGTTTCCATGTAGCCCGGCCAGTTGGTGCCGAATTGGAAACTCATAGTGATGCCGCTCACCACGCCGAGTGCAAAGGTCAGTGCAAATACTTTTACCCAAAATCGATACGCGCGCATCCAGACATCATCGCCTTCACCGTTGTAGCGTATTTTGAAATACACCAGGAACCAACAGAGGGCGATAGAAATGGAAGGAAATAAAATGTGGAATGAAATGTTGGCAGCAAACTGAATGCGGGACAGAAGGAGTGTGTCTAGAGCGCTGGGGTCGAGCATGATTTACCTCGATAAAATTTATTTCGCAGATTCTTTTTTACCGCCGAGTAGGCGATCTTTCATATCCAATACTTTGCCAATGCTGTTGCCGAGTTTGAGCAATTTGCCCAACTGTGCGGAATCCAGCCGTTGGATTTCCTGTGTCCAGAGCGTGAGCATTTCAATCAGCTCATGCATTTCGCGCATGCGTTGTTGCGCGTAAATTTCCGCATCGTTTGCCGGTGTTTCAATTAACAAATTGCGCAGGGTGGACAGTGTTGGATCTATCTCGCGCTTGCGGCGTTGTTCAATCAAGGTTTTGGCGATATCCCACACATCGCCCGGCGCAGAGTAAAACTCTTTGCGCTCACCCGGGCGATGCTGCAGTTTGACCAACTCCCATGACATCAACTCTTTGAGGCCCATACTGACGTTGGAGCGCGAAATACCGAGCGCTTCGGTGATGTCGTCTGCACATAAGGGCTCTTTGCTCAGCACCAAGAGCGCATACATCTGCCCGACGGTGCGGTTGATCCCCCAGCGGCTACCCATCTCGCCAAAGTGAAGGATGCAGGATTGGATCATTGGTGTGAGGTTTTCTGGCATGTTTTCATTTCTCAATTTTCTGTAATTACTGAAATTACAGAATTGTTTGATGTAGGTCAAGTTAAATTTGGGTGAATTCTGATCAGTTGGTTGCGCTGATAGTGTCTGCATTGCAGATGGCCGGTGGTGTGCGGGCTGGCAATGGGGTGGATAGTGTGACAAAGGGGTAATATAGGCACCTTGTGATCCGGCGTTCCGGATAATCAATTGGTTGGTTATAGAGAGAGATGTTGCATGTCGGATAAGCCCGTTGCCGAATTGGCTAATTTTTTTAATGACTGTGCACAGGCGTTTGAGGGGGGGCGCTTGCAGCGTTTGGTGCTGTCCAAATACAAAGGTGACGAGGCTGATTTAAACCGCATTACCATCCGCCCGGTGCAGATTAAAGAGCAAAAGTTGCTGTCGTTTCTCTATGAATATCGCACCAACCATGTGACCAAAAATTTCACGCTTAACGAGGCGATTGCGCAATTACAGCAGTGGTTGGGTAGTGCTTTCCATAATGCGCATATGATTACTGATGAGTGGGAAATACAGTTGAGTTTTAGCAAAAAAGGCAAAGTACTCGTCAATAAAAATCGCAACAAAAGTTCAGCGCCGGTTGACGATTCTGCGGCAGGTGATGGTAAAAAAGTGCAGCCGGAATTAGCGCACAATCGCACCAAGCTGCGCTATGTGGATCAGAGCCGCCCTTATTTGCGCGAACTGGGGATTACGGATGCCCAGGGGCAGGTCATTCCGGCAATGTCGCGCAAGTGGAAGCAGATTAATAAATTTATTGAAGTGTTGTCGCTTGCAATCCAGCAAACCGGTTTGGATAAACGTGAAGAGTTGCATATCGCCGATTTCGGCTCCGGCAAAGCTTATTTAACGTTTGCTGTGCATGATTATTTGACGGCGAACATGCAAGTAAAAACGCAAGTGACGGGTGTTGAGTTGCGCCAGAATTTGGTCGATTTATGTAACCAGACGGCGCAGCGGTTATCGCTTGCGGGCATTAAATTTGAGCAGGGCGATGTGCAACATTTTTCGGCGCAAAACATCAATATTATGATCGCCTTGCATGCGTGCGATACGGCGACTGACTACGCGCTCAATATGGGTATTCGTACCGGTGCAGAGATTATTATGTGTTCGCCCTGTTGCCATAAACAGATTCGCCCGCAAATGAAAAGCCCCGCGCTGCTTGCACCGGTTTTACAACATGGAATTCATTTGGGGCAAGAAGCTGAAATGATTACCGATGGCCTGCGCGCGCTATTACTGGAGGCACATGGTTACGACACCAAAGTGTTTGAATTTATTTCACTCGAACATACCAGTAAAAATAAAATGATCCTTGCGCAAAAACGCAGCTCTTCATCACATAAAACCCCGCGCGACAATTCCGATATTTTGCAACAGATTGCGGCGATTAAAGATTTTTATGGCATTCAGGAACATTGTCTGGAGACTTTGCTGCAGGATTAACCGGGCACGAGTGTGTATCAGCGTTTGTATTGTGTGGGGCAGTAGCCGCGGGTAACGTCCGGTGAGCGCAGATAAAGATGTTTGGTTTTCCTGCCACTCACGCGAGCGCGCCATAAGCGGAACGATGACGGTTTGAGCTCTTTGCGCATCAGTAAGCGCACATCGGGTTCACCTAAACCGTACAGCGTTTCGATTGCTTCAAAGGGGGTGCGATCTTCCCACGCCATTTCAATAATGCGCGAGATATCGGCAGCGGAAAAAGCGATATTTGTTTGCATAACGTCACCTGTAAATTCAGGTTATTACGTTGCAGTGGCGATGCAGATCATTTGAGTAACATAAAAAATCCCGGCCATTGCCCTGACCGGGATTTTTTATTGTGCACAGTGTGTTGTTATTTCAAATCCATGCAGCTCGCGTAATAACTCACGCTGGCGGGCCAGTCAGAGAAAATTCCGATTACGCCGACATCTTTTGCCAGTACGTGTAAGGCATTCATCATATCGCCATCATTGTTAATTGCTGGATTGATGGTTTGGTAATACCAACCACCGCCATTTTTTAATGGGCCTGAGCGTTCAAATGACCAGGTGATGATTTTTAATCCGGCTTTTTTTGCATTGCGCGCATATTCCGATGGAATGATTTTATTGTTGTTGTCGAGCGCGAGCAAAACCCAAATGGGTGGGGCGACTATGTTAAAGCCCTCATCGGCGTAGAGTTGTAAATCGGCCGCGGTAGGCACGTCGGCGATAGTGTTAGCATCATCCAGATATACAGCTTGCTTGCCAAATTCCGGCTCGTTTTTAATCCAGTAACGAACATCCTGTATATCAAATGATTGTGGCCAGACATCGCGCGGTTTTACACCGGCGGCTTTGTATTCGTTAATCATTTGTTGTGCATACATAGCCTGGGTGTAGGTGCCTTCAAAGGGCATGGATACGCTGGCCGATTTTAATTCGGGCGTCATTTTTACCCCGAGCTTTTTGAACAGCTGGATGCTCTCGGCGTGTGTCAGCAGTGTGCCTCTATTGGCATACAAGTCGGTGCGCCAATTGGCAGTGCCTTTTAAATATTCATCGACGCTAGTGGCTTTGGGGTTGAATGCATCCATTTTGCCTTGCAGGGTTTTAAATTCGGCGAGGGTGATATCGCTGGTGCAACAATTGGCACCCGCTGCTTTGCCACTGACAGGATCAAACGGCGAAAAATTCTGGCTGCATTTGCTCGCGAGTGGCGTGGCGAGGATATTGGTGGTGGTGTGAAGGTCGCATTGTGAGTGGCGGCACACCAGTTGTTTATCTTTGGTGAAAGTGACATCGCACTCTAAAATCCCTGCTCCCATTTTTGCGGCTGCTTCGTAGGATTCTTTGGTGTGTTCGGGAAATTGCAACGGCGCACCGCGATGGCCAATCGAGAAGTTGGTTTTTTTAACCGGGTTATTCACGCAGCTTTGTAATTTCTTTTTCAGCGCACTTTCGTCCATGTCATCCACTAAAAAGAATGGGCGCGGCCCCAGTTGGATGCGTGGATTTTTATCGTCGTCGTAATGATGATGTTGTGCTTTATCGCTGTGTGCGCAGGCACTAAAGGGGATGGCAACAAGCAAGGCCAATAGGCCGGCGGTGAGATGAACCTGGCGTAGCATGGGGAAACCTCCTTGGGGCTAGGGTGGAATTGCACTGCCACCCTAGCCGTGTTTTGTGAAGGTTATTTTCTGGTTTGATGACCGATTGGTGACGGAACGGGATTTTGTGTCGCCGTTCTCTTTTTTATTCAAAACTCAGTTGTGCTTTCAACCAGTAAGTTCTTCCCGGTTCATTGATGCGCGTTGTTTGGTCGTAACCCGCAATCATCGCTCCTGCTTTACTGATGTGCTCCGCATAAGTTTCGTTGAGCAGGTTATCAATACCGCTGGTGATCAACAGATTTTTATGTGCGCGCCAACCGGCATTGAAGGACAGTACATTAAAGCCATCGCTGGCACCTATGTCTTGTCCGGCGATGTTACCTTTGTTGATGTCTACCCGTGTTTGGTCATCTGCCACGCGCCAGAACACACCGGCAGACCAGGTGGGGTTGGTGTAGTTGAGACCGAGGCGAAGCTCCAGTGGTGGGATTTGCGATAAGTGGGTATCGTCGGTTTCATTGGTGCCGCGCGTGCTGGCCAATGATGCCTCTGTGCGCCAACTGTCGGTGATTGCATAGCTGATGTCGGCTTCCAAGCCCCAGGTGCTGGCATCGACGTTGCGGGTGACGGTGGCGACTCTCGAACCTGTTGCCCCTACCGGTTTGTTCACGCGCGACTGGATCAGCAGGTAATTATCAATTTCGCTGTAAAACACCGACACACTGCTTTTCAATTTATGTTGAGTATAAATCGCGCCTATATCCAGCTGTGTGGTCTCTTCCGGTTTGGAATTAAATGCGCTGATGGAATCGAGCGACTCTTTGCTGATTAGCTCCCAATAATCAGGGAAGCGTTCGCTGTGGCCAATACCGGTATACAGGGTAATGGGGTGCACATCTTTTTCGTAGCGCAAGAAGCCGCTGGATAAATTTTCATTGCGCTCTTTGCCTGCGGTGGGATTGGTGTATTGCATGTTGCCAATCATGCGGGTGGCTGCGCGCTGGTCTTCTGCGCTCCAGTCATCTAAGCGGAGTCCGCCAATGACGCGCTGTTGTCCGGTCAGGGTTTGTGTCCACTCACCAAAGATACCAAGTTGTTCGAAGTGGGCATCGCCAACACGCGGCATATCCTGATAGGGCATCATCATCTGGTTGGAGGTGGAGCGGTTGGTGTGGTCATTGGTTTGGGTATCGGCACCGATGATCAGCTCGGCGGACGAGATTGGGTTGAGCGTTGCCAACACCCGCGCGCCTTCTGTCTGGCGATCCGGGTTGGAGGCCATTTGCATGGCGGTCATGCCCGTCAGCTTGCGCAGGGAGTAGTTATCCATCACGTGATCGACATAGTTGTAGTAAACCTGCGTCTCCAGTTTTTTCCAAACCGGGCTCAGATTTTTTACGATGACTTTTGCGCTGATGTTGTCGCGCGCGAACTGTGAACCGTCCATGCTCCTATCGGCATAGGCCGCTTCGGCATCACTGCGGCTGCCGTTGATTTCGACAGTCACATCGTCGCTGGGTGTCCAGCCCAGGGCGAGATTGGTGTTCCAGCGGTCGTATTGCGAATGGACTTCGTTGCCATCGCCATCTTCATAGTTGTCTTGCTGTGAATGGCTGGCCATGCCGCGCAGGTAAAAGTCCGGTGTTCCGCCTTGCAGATCGATCACTTCATCGTCCCGTCCAAAACTGCCCCCTAACAAGCTGCTATGGAATTTCCAACCGGATTCGGCCAGTCGTTCGCGGTCGCGCTCAAATAGAACGACACCGGCGGAATTGCCGGGGCCGTGGATAACCGTTTGCGGGCCTTTGACCAAACGAATGCGGTCATAGGTTTCAGGAAATACATAGGCGGTCGGTGGATCCATACGGCTGCCGCAGCCACCCAAGACCAGATCGCCATCCAGCAGCAGCGAAAGGCGCGAACCGGCCATACCGCGAAAGACTGGGTCACCGCTGGTGCCGCCCTTGCGGATCACCGAAAAGCCCGGGATGGTTTTCAGATAATCCGCCCCGTCTTGTGCAGGCAGCGGTTGGCGCGGGGCTTTGGGGTCGGTTTCTATGGTGAGTGGTGTTTCGGTTTTTACGCCGGTGATGACCATTTCTTCGGTAATGGTGTCATTTTTGGTTTTGGTATCGGCGTGCACCCAAGGGGTAAGCAGCGTGCAAATGGCCAGGCTAATTAATCGCGGTTTGGCAATCATGATGTTCTCGATCTTATTGTTAAAAATAAAGGACGGATTAAAGGGGTGGCGTTATAGATGAGGGGTCCAAAGACTCGCAATCAAGATCCCATAGATTTTGACTATGTAATTTAGGGCGATTTTGGTGCAAACAGGCGGTGGTTGAGCAGGATAATACTTGCGCAAATGCCATAGGTTTTATCTATGGAGGTTCTCTGGACGACCTAAAGAGGATGCTTAATACTCACGTGAATTTTTTTGTTGATTAGCGTGACAGCATCGCGCAAAGGTATTACATGAACACCAACGACCCTCAGGCTGCTTATTTCCGTCAGCGCCGCCAATTGCTAAAGGGCATGGCTGCCGCCTCACTGCCTTTTGGTTTGGCATCCTGTTCCCCGGCCGAAGACAGCAAATTACTGGTAGTGGGTGGTTTACCCGTCACCTGCAACCTGACTCTGCCCGTTGCCTGTGCCGCCCATTCACTGGCTGGCGTACAAACCAATCCCCAGGGGATTGGTTTTCAGTACAGTAAATACAGCGGATGGCCAGAGATCAAAGAATCGCTGATGACCGGCCGCATTCAGGCAGCATATATGCTGGCTCCTTTGGTGATGGATCTCACTACCAAGCAAATCCCGCTCAAGGTTGTCTCCTTGGGGCACAGGTCTGGTGCAGTGATTATGGTGCGCACCGATTCCGACTATCAAAACTTCAGCCAATTGAAAGGCAAACGCATTGCGATCCCGAGCCGGTTTGCGGTGGATTTTTTATTCTTGCGCAAAATGCTGGCGCAAGAGGGCATGACCCACACTGATATTGAAATTGTTGAAATGCCGCCGCCGGATATGCCCGCTGCACTCTATGCCAATGCGGTGGATGCTTACTGTACCGGCGAACCCTTCGGTGCTGCGGCACAAAAGGCCGGTTACGCGCGCCCATTGCGGATGACACGCGACGAGTGGCGCAATTACATCTGCTGCGTACTCACCGTGCGCGAAGAGTTGATTCAATCGCAACCGGAAGTTGTGCAGGATCTGGTTAACCATGTGATGAGTGCGGGGGCCTGGTTGGATCAGGGAATGGTGAACCGCGAGAAGGCGGTACAGATTGCCGCTGGCCGACAATTTTTCAATCAGGATCCCAATATCATTCGCTTTGTAATGGAAAACCCGGAAGACCGTGTGACCTACGGCGATATGCGCATGATCAAAGATGAGTTCAATGAACTGATGGAGCTGTCGATTGCCGCGGGTACGCTGACCAAGCCGGTTGCGTTTGAAAGTTATGTGGATGAAACCTTCGTCAATAACGCCAAGTCTGTTGCGATCACGGTTTAGTATCAGGATTTTAAAATGATTCGATTAATCCTGATGAGTGTGTTTTGTTTTGCTATCGCAAACAATGCTGTTGCCGATAATGCGACTTTAAAGTCTGGCGTGTTTGAACCGCCACGCATGGCACCGGATTTTTCCTTGGCGAGTTCCCGCGATAATCTATTCACACTCAGCGAACAGCGCGGCAAATTAATTGTATTGGGTTTTGGTTTCAGCCATTGCCCGAATGTTTGCCCTATGACGCTTGCCAACCTTGCGCAAACCGCTAAACATCTCGGAGCCCTCGCGGATCAGGTGCAAGTGGTGTATGTGACGGTCGATCCCGAGCGCGATACACCGGCGCGCCTGCGTGAATATCTTGCCAATTTTAATCCGCATTTTATTGGCGTCACCGGTTCGGCTGACGAGCTGGCGGCTGTGCGTCAGGCTTACGGCATTATTGCGAAAAAAGAAGTGCACAAAAATGGCGGTACTTATGAAGTGCACCATTCTTCGTATCTTTATTTGATCGACCGCGAGGGTTTCTTGCGTGCTCTGGTGCCGTTTGGAAAAAGCGCAGATGACATCACCCATGACATAAAAATATTGCTGCAAACTAAAAAGCAACAGGCAACACTATGACGCTGACGAAAGGGACTGTGCGTTGGTTATCGATAGTTTTTGGTGTTGTTATTGCGTTGGTGTCGCTGATCGCTTTTTTTCCGGTTCGCTACGATTCCCGCGAAGAAATTTTTGAAATTCCCAAAGGTACATGGGCGCAGCGTATGGCAGGTAATCCTGTCAGTATTTTGCCCGACCAGATTTATTTGGCGCTGGGGGTGCGCGACTTGTTAGTGTTGCGCAATCTGGATGATGTGCCGCAAATGTTTGGGCCGACATTGATTATGCCGGGGCAAAGTTTCAAGCTGCCGTTTGAATTAGCTTCTGAATATGATTTTGCCTGTACCGCCCATGCGAGCGGGCAAATGCGTGTGGTGGTGGATCCGGAGCCCACGCCAGGGTGGAATCGTTTGCGGTGGCGGATGAAAAATTTGCTGCGATAATCGTTGTAAAAATTTACATAATAAAAGGGTAGTTGCTGTGATAAAACTTAACAAAATAATCCCGCCAGTAGTGTTGATTACAACGCTAATTGCAGTCTGGTGGATAGTGGTTGTCAAAACCGGCAGTGTGATTTTTCCGACACCATTGCAGGTGGTAACCGGAACGCTGGAATTAATTGAAGATGGAACCTTATGGGAGCATATCAGCTCATCACTGATGCGTGTTGGTACTGGTTTTTTACTAGCCGTCGTTACGGCGATCCCATTGGGATTATGGATGGGGCGTGTTGATAGCGCTTACGCTACATTGAATCCGGTATTCCAAATTTTGCGCCCCATCTCACCTATCGCCTGGATTCCGTTGGCCATTCTTTGGTTTGGTGTGGGTAATGCATCGCCGATATTTTTGATTTTTATCGCTGCGGTATTTCCGTTGATTGTGCAGACGGCTGCAGGAGTTCACACCATTGAACCGCGCTATTTAAATGCCGCTGAAAATTTTGGTGTGTCGCGTTACAAACTCTATCGGCAAGTGGTAATTCCAGCAGTATTGCCCGATTTAATTGTGGGTATGCGAATTTCGCTGGGTGTAGCTTGGTTGGTCGTGGTTGCGGCAGAAATGATCGCGCTGCGCTCTGGTCTTGGTTACATGATCATGGATTCGCGCAATGCTGGTAATCGTTATGACTTGGTAATTGCGGGCATGATTATTATTGGCGTCATCGGACTTTTATTGGACGGCTTGATGCGACTAATGGAAGGGCATAAATCAGTAAGGTGGCGTTATGACCGATAAGATTGTTATCAAAAATATTAAAAAACATTTTGCATCTGGCAATGAAACCAAAACTGTCATCGATGGTATTGATCTGACGATTGCGGATGGCGAATTTATTGCGATTGTAGGACCGTCCGGTTGTGGCAAATCCACATTGATGAACATGATCGCCGGATTTATGTTGCCCGATGAGGGCAGCATTGCTATTGACGGTGTGGTGCGCAAAGGCCCCAACTCCAATGGCATTTTAATTTCCCAATATGGGTCGGTTTTCCCTTGGTTAACCGTGCAACAAAACTTGATGTTTGGTTTAAGTGACGAACACAGCGATAAAGCAGCCGTTGCCGATCATTATGCGGATTTAGTGGGCTTGAAAGGTTTTGAGCAACATTATCCGCGCGAGTTGTCGGGTGGTATGTTGAAACGCGCGGAAATTGCGCGCGCACTCGCCGTTAAACCGGAAATCCTGTACATGGATGAGCCTTTTTCTGCGCTCGATGCGTTAATGAGTTTGCGTATCCGCACAGAGTTGTTGCGCATTCTGGAGGAAGAGCGCCATACGGTAATCTTGATTACTCACGATGTTGAAGAAGCTGTGCATCTGGCGAATCGTGTTGTCGTGCTTTCCAATCGCCCGGCAAGTATCCAAACGATTTTTGAAGTGCCGTTTGAGCATCCACGAAAATTATCCGATCCTGCACTACAAAAATTGCGCGACGATATTTTGCGCGAGTTAGGAATTGAGTGTTAAAAAGTCGGCGCATTGCCGACTTTTTCAGGTTGTCGAGATATTAATTATTGAGCAAATACTTGCGCTACTCGTTGAGTGCATAGGGATCAAACCAAAGGGATTTATCATCCACCGGTGTCTTGGGCGGAAGCCCGGGGTTTTGTAATTGAATTAGTGTGCGGCTTTTCAGATTGGTTTTCTCAATCGCGTCTTTCACGGTGGGGTCATTAAAAAAGTAATCGTTGAAACTGCCATCTTCAATAGCTATGCGCAGGCCGCGCTCAATGTCTGCCGCTAATTGGGTGTTGGATTTGTTCACAAAAAAATAAAAAGGATTGGTGTAGGACAGCAGCAGGTTTTGTTCAACATCCAACGCCAGTTTGGGGTGGCGTTGCATTTCTGCCCAGGGTTCGTGTGCACCGCGTGGGAACGCATCAAAACGGTCGCCATCGAGCATGTAAAAAAGCCCTTCGTATTTCAGTACTTTCACCACATTCAGATTGTTGGCGGTGAGTACGTTGGTATCTGCCCAAAAACGCCCCTGACCGAGCGATACGCGTTTCAAATCCTCCAGATTTTGAATGCCATCGAATTTGTGTTGGGTGCCTTTTTTGATCATCAAAACGCGATAACCCAACAGGCCGCGATAAATACAGATGCGGATGGGTTGCAGGCGCTCCTCCAGATCATTTGTCGTGGCGTACCAGACGACATCCAGTTGGTTGTCGATCAGCATGCTGACCATGCGCTCTTCGCTGGTATTGGGGATGGTCTCCTGCACGGCATATTTTCCTGGCACCTTGCTGAGCGCAAGTTGCAGCAGGCCTTTAGCATAAATTTCGATACTGTTATTGCCTTGCACTGTGCGCACAGGTTTGGCTTGGGCGGGCAACGACAATCCAAACAGGCAGGCGATAACAGTGAATGTGCAGATGCGGCCGGGATAAATACGGCGTAAGCCGGCGAGGAGGTAATGAGCCATTGGTGAAGTCCTACACTAGTATACAATCCCATTACTTTAGTTGAATTTGGTGCAATTGCATGGGCTTTTTAATACTGGAAGGCGATAAAAAACCACCACACCCGTTGAGGTTTCCCTAACGGCAGCCCCCTAAAAGGGCAGTCGCCAAAAGAAAGGTGCGGTGGCAAAAGCAGCCCATTACAGAAATCAGGTGTGGCTGAACGACCTGTCTGTAATGAGTCATTGGAAGCAAGTGAGCCAGTTGGATGGAGAAGTCACCGCTGGGGAGAAGTCACTTCACATCCAAAAAGCTCACTCTTACACGTTACAAACCACTGAAGGCGCTGGGGCTGCCAAAGCTGCCCCTTAGTGAATTCAGGTGTTTGTTGCCAATCGCTGTGTGGGCGGCGATTGGCTGTACCGGCTATGTGGGCGAACCGGTACTTGCAGCAACTACCTCTGCCTGGTGTTCCTAGTCCTTGGCGGGGGTGGTTTTGCTGTTCAGGGTTACAGGCTTTTCATAAGTGAAAGGCTGTAATAATTCATCGGGTTTGCCCTTGCAGGCTTTGGCCAATAACTCGCGGCGTTGGGCTAACAAAATACCGATGGCTTCGCTGTGCTGTTCATCGATGCCGGGAATATTGTCTTCAATTAATTGAGTGATATTGGCGGCCAGCTCCAGATACTTATCGTGCTCTTCTGCGACTTTTCTATCTTCAAACATGCTGCCATCCCGATCACATAGCCATACGGCGACTACTGCCATGGGTAAACCCTCGAAAGTGTTGTTACTGTTTTTATATACAGTATTGTTTGGTGCGTTGAATGTCAAACAGATTTTTACTGGATTTTGGTGCAAGTGAATTCAGGTGTGCCATAACCCCATGTCACGCGCGCTTCGCCCTGGTGTTCCCAGAAGCTTTCAGTGCGGCCTTCATACTTGCTGCCACTGGCGGCGGGAGCAATATACATAAGTGATTCTTCATCATCGCGCTGGGCGATCAAGGTCAGCGGGGTGCTTTGGTAAAACGTTACCGATAGTTCACCGGCGGTCGCCCCGCACTGGAAGCGGATGGGGCCATTGGCGGCGACTAATGCATAGCGCGCTTGTAGCTCGGCGATGCGGCGCTCGTATTGGGTTTTGATACAGGCAAATTTATCCTCTGCTTTCCAGCAATCATTGCGTCCTTTGATCCAACCGCGCTGTTCTGCAGTGAGGGTTGCAGATTGCTCAGGTGCCACTTTTGCGGAGGCGGCCTTATAGATGCTGGTGAGGGTGTTATCCAATTGCGCGAGTGCGGGTTCCTGGCAGATTAAATGCTCGGTGCTACCTTCCTCGACGCTTGCACAATCGAATGTGGGCGTGGCCACCGCAGCGGGGCGCGGCTGGGTGTAGTCGATACTATGGTCGCAGCTGCCGTTGGTCTCGCAATCATTAACGCCATTGTTGTCGGCATCCCAGCTGGGGTGCATCTGCTTGCTGGGTGCGGAAGTTGGTGGTGGGACACTGGTTTCGATAGTGGTGCTCTTTTGTTCGCAGGCGATAAGCGAGAGGCCGCCGATGATAAAACCGGCAAGCCCAAGTGATACTTTAACCATGACTTTCTCCTTGAGTGCGATACGGGTGTTGTCCCCGAGTATATCAGCCGTGGATAATGCGGCATCTTTTCATCCGCACAGGATTGTTCCGTGTCAGATTCCGAGTTGCCAACCCCGCCTTCCAAAGACCAGCCGCCTTCGACCGTCACCGCCAAACCGCGCAGCTTGTTGCGCTCCAGTTTGCTGACCGGTTCGATGACCATGGTGTCGCGTGTGCTGGGGCTGGTGCGCGACATTGTGCTGGCGAATGTGCTGGGTGCGGGCGGGGCGATGGATGCCTTTGCCATCGCGCAAAAAATTCCCAATTTTTTCCGACGCTTGTTTGCCGAGGGTGCTTTTTCCCAGGCGTTTATTCCGGTGTTGTCCGAGTATCGCGAGAAAGGCTCCCACGCCGCCGTAAAAGAATTGGTCGATAAAGTCGCCGGTTGTCTCGGCTCGATGCTCCTGTTATTCACCCTGTTGGGGTTGGTCGGCGCAGTCGGTTTTGCTTTTGTATTTGGTTACGGTTACGCCGATGAGCCAGAAAAGTTTTCGCTGCTGGTCGAGCTGGTGCGCATCACGTTTCCCTATTTGATGTTGATCTCCCTGACGGGATTTGCCGGTGCGATTCTAAATAGCTACGACCGCTTTGCGATTCCGGCGGTCACTCCGGTTTTCCTCAATATTTTTATGATCGCTGCGGCGCTGCTGGTGGCGGATTTCTTCTCCAGCCCTGCGTATGCATTGGCGTGGAGTATTGTGGCCGCCGGTGTGTTTTCGCTGCTGTTCCAGCTGCCGTTTTTAAAACAAATTCATTTGTTGCCATCGCCCAAGTTGGATTGGTCGCACCCCGGCGTAAAGCGCATTTTGGTTTTGATGGCACCGGCGCTGTTTGGAGTATCCGTAAGCCAATTGAACCTGCTGCTGGATTCGGTGATTGCCACCATGTTGGGCGATGGTGCAGTGAGTTGGCTGTTCTATTCCGATCGTTTAGTGGAGTTGCCGCTCGGGGTGTTTGGCGTTGCGATTGCGACGGTGATCATGCCCGGTTTATCGCGCTTGAGCGCGGCGCAGTCGGGCGAAAAATTCAGCCAGATGCTGGATTGGGCGATCCGCTTTGTGGTGCTCATCGCACTGCCTGCAACATTGGCACTGATCATTCTGGCCGAGCCGATTCTGTACACGCTGTTCTATCACGGCGAGATGAAACAGGATGATATTTTGATGTCGTCCTACAGCCTCAAAGCCTACGCGCTAGGGCTGTTTGCGTTCATGCTGATCAAGGTGTTGGTGCCGGGTTATTTTGCGCGGCAGGATATGAAAACCCCAGTGCGCACCGGAATTATCGCCATCTTTGCCAATATTGTGATGAAGCCCATCGTGGTTGTTCCTTTGGTTATGCTCTGGGGGCTCGGCCATGTGGGGCTCGCCTTCACCACCGCAATGGCGGCCTACGTCAACGCGTATTTGTTGTATCGCGGCTTGCGCAAGGGCGGTGTTTATCACCCTGCGGCTAGCTGGCCAAGGCTGTGGTTGCGCTATGGCGCGGCGAATTTGGCGATGGTCGGCGTGTTGCTTGGGTTCCTCTGGGTGTGGAACCTGTGGGCAGAGTGGGGTGCGATGGAGCGAATCCTGCGTTTGGCGTTGGTCTGCATGGCGGGGTTGGCGGTCTATTTAGCGGCGTTATTTGCCGTTGGTGTCCGTTTGCGGGATTTCAAAGCACAGCAGTAATCTCATCCGCCGGCGCATTTGTCCGGATTTTCCACGGGGTAGGCTCAGGTGCCGCCGCTCCTGTATACTGCCCGCCTTATTTTTTGGGCGATTTTTCCGGCCACTTTGTGGCAAATCAAGGCGAGCTGTGGCAAATCAGGGCGAGGTCAGTACACGAGTGAATCCAGCGGCACATGCGTTTATTCGCGGGTTACACAACCTGCGCCCCTGGCACCGTGGCTGCGTGGCAACTATCGGTTCATTTGATGGCGTGCACCTTGGTCATCAGGCCATCCTTCGGCAACTGATTGATGTTGCCAAACACCATAACTTGCCTGCAGTGGTCATTGTATTCGAGCCCCAACCGCACGAATTTTTTTCGCGCGATAAAGCACCTGCACGATTGATGCGCCTGCGCGATAAAATTCAGGCACTGCTCGCTGCCGGTGTCCAGCGCGTACTCTGTGTACGCTTTAACGACTCCTTGCGCAGCCTTTCTGCCGAAGCTTTTGTGCAAAAAGTTCTGCTTGATGGTTTGGCGATCAAACACTTGGTTGTGGGCGATGATTTTCGCTTTGGCTGTGATCGCCGCGGCGACTTTGCGCTCCTGCAGCGCATCGGTAGCGAGCGCGGTTTTGATGTAAGCGATACCTGTACTCTGGAAATAAAGGGTGAGCGTGTCAGCAGCACGCGCATCCGGCAATTGCTTGAAGCAGGCGATTTTGCGCAAGCGGAAATTTTGCTTGGAAAACCCTACAGCATTCACGGACGCATCGGCTACGGGCAACAATTGGGTCGCCAATTGGGTGTGCCTACGGCGAATGTGCATTTGCATCGGTATCGTTCACCGCTGCATGGTGTGTTTACTGTCTCGGTAAAATTTCGCGATGGCAGTACACAGCAGGGAGTTGCCAATATTGGTGTTCGCCCAACAGTAACGGGCGACAAAAAACCGTTACTTGAAGTACACCTGTTTGATTTCACGCGCACCATCTATGGCGAAATGATCGATGTGATTTTTCATTCAAAATTGCGCGATGAAAAAAAATTCAATTCATTGGAAGAGCTGCAACTGCAATTGCAAACGGACATTGCCCAAGCCCGACAATTTTTCTCACACTTCCCTGTTTAATTATCGTTAACAAAGTTGACCGTGAATCATGACTGATTACAAAGCCACACTGAATTTGCCCAACACCGGTTTTGCGATGAAAGCAAACCTCGCCCAGCGCGAGCCGGACATGCTCAAACAATGGCAAGCGAGCGATTTGTATCAACAAATTCGTGCAGCGCGTGCAGGGCGCGAGCAATTTATTTTGCACGACGGCCCACCCTATGCGAATGGCGATATTCATATCGGTCACGCGGTTAACAAAATTCTTAAAGACATCATCGTCAAAAGCAAAACCCTGAGCGGTTTTGATGCGCCCTATGTGCCTGGTTGGGATTGTCACGGTTTGCCCATTGAGCACAACGTGGAGAAAAAAATCGGCAAAGCGGGCGATAAAGTCGATGTAAAAACCTTCCGCAACAAATGTCGCGAATACGCCGCCAAACAAGTGGATGGCCAGAAAGCTGACTTTGTACGCTTGGGGGTTTTAGGTGAGTGGGACAAACCCTATCTCACCATGGATTACAAATTTGAAGCGGACATTATTCGCGCGCTCGGCAAAATCGCTGAAAACGGCCATCTGCACAAAGGGTTTAAACCTGTGTACTGGAGCGTGGTCGGTGGTTCTGCACTGGCTGAAGCGGAAGTGGAATATCAAGATAAAACCTCTTTTTCTATCGACGTAAAATTTGCGTTTGTCGATCAGGCTGCGATTGAAAAAGTCATTTCCGAATTAAGCGGCAGCGGAAAAATTTCCTTAGTCATTTGGACTACCACGCCTTGGACTCTTCCGGCAAACCAAGCAGTTTCTGCCAATGCCGAAGTGGATTACGCCTTGGTACAAGTTGGTGACGAACGTCTGCTGGTTGCTGAAACCTTAATTGGTAGCGTGCTTGCGCGTGCAAAAATCGAAAGTCATGAAATCGTTGGTCGTGTAAAAGGCGCGGCGCTGGAAAAACTGTTGCTGCAACATCCTTTCTATGCGCGTCAGGTGCCGGTGATTCTTGGCGATCACGTCACGACCGATGCCGGTACCGGTTTTGTGCACACCGCACCGGATCATGGTGCCGACGACTTTAATGTCGGTTTGAAATATGGAATCGGCACACTCAATTACATCGACGATCACGGCACCTATCGCCCCAACGTAGAGATTTTTGCGGGCGATCATGTTTACAAAGTGGATGAAAAAGTCATCGCTTTGTTAATTGAAAAAAATGCACTGCTCGCCCAAGGCAAAATCACTCACAGCTTCCCGCACTGCTGGCGCACTAAAACCCCGTTAATCTTCCGTGCTACGCCGCAATGGTTTGTGAGCATGGGCAAAAATAATTTGCGTGATCAAGTGGCAAAAGCCGTTGATGGGGTGCAATGGGTGCCGGATTGGGGTAAGGCGCGGATTGATGCCATGCTTGCTACTTCACCAGATTGGTGTATCTCGCGTCAGCGTACTTGGGGTGTGCCCATCGCGCTGTTTGTGAATAAAGAAACACAAGAATTGCATCCGGAAACTGCACGTTTGATTGAAGCGGTTGCGCAAAAAGTTGAGCAAAGCGGGATGGATGCCTGGTTTGAATTGGATGCGGCCGAACTGCTTGGTGCCGATGCCGATAAATACCAAAAAGTCACCGACACATTGGATGTTTGGTTCGATTCCGGCGTTACCCATTTTGCAGTACTCGCCCAGCGCGCCGGTTTGCGTTTCCCTGCGGATTTATATCTGGAAGGTTCAGATCAACATCGCGGCTGGTTCCAGTCATCACTGAAAACCTCTATGGCGATGCACGCCGTGCCGCCCTACAAAACCGTATTAACCCACGGTTTTGTGGTGGATGCGCAAGGGCGCAAAATGTCCAAGTCGATTGGCAATGTGATTCCGCCGCAAAAAGTCGTGAATGATTTGGGCGCAGATGTATTGCGCCTGTGGGTCGCGGCAACGGATTTCAGCACCGAGATGAGCGTGTCCGATGAAATTCTAAAACGCACCGCTGATTCTTATCGCCGTATTCGCAATACCGCGCGTTTTATTTTGTCTAACTTGACCGGCTTTAATCCGGCGACAGATGCGGTCGCGCCAGAAAATATGTTGCAGTTGGATCGCTGGATTGTGGCGCGAACGGCGCAGTTGCAGCAAGAAATTATCGCTGCCTACGACAGCTACCAATTGCATTTGATCTACCAAAAGCTACACAACTTCTGTGTGGTGGAATTGGGTGGTTTCTATCTCGATATTATTAAAGATCGCCAATACACCGTAAAAGGTGATGCACTGGCGCGCCGCTCGGCACAGACGGCATTGCAACATGTGATCGAAGCTATGGTGCGCTGGATCGCGCCGATTTTAAGTTTCACCGCCGATGAAATTTGGAAAGAAATTGCCGGCGAGCGCGAAGCCAATGTGTTTGTTGCAGAGTGGTACGCATTGCCAGCCATGCCAGCGGATTCCTTTGCTGACAGCTACTGGGATTTGATCGCCCAAGTCAAAGATGCCGTAAATAAAGTGCTTGAAGCAAAGCGTACTGCTGGTGAGGTTGGCGGTTCATTGGGCGCGGAAGTGATTTTGTATTGCGACGAAAAATTGCAAAGCGAGTTACAAAAACTCGCCAATGAATTGCGCTTTGTTCTGATTACGTCTACTGCTGAGATTCGCCCCTTGGCTCAGGCCCAGCAAGCCGAGGTAACTGATGTTGCCGGTCTTCAGGTGGCAGTGAAAAAATCAGAGCACGCTAAATGCGAGCGCTGCTGGCATCATCGCGCCGACGTAGGTGCTAACGCCGCGCATCCAACCATTTGTTTGCGTTGCGTGGAAAACGTTGATGGTGCGGGTGAATCCCGTCACTTTGCTTAATGAAACTCAGTGGGTATTGCCGTTGAAAATTTATCAGAAAGCCTGGTTTTGGTATGTCGTTGCGCTTGTGATTGTGGCTTTGGATCAAGCCAGCAAGCACGCAATTGAAGCCGCCTTTGAGTATGGCGAAACCTTGGTGTTTACGTCGTTTTTCAATTTTACCTTGGCCTATAACACCGGCGCGGCATTTAGTTTTCTTGCTGATGCCGGCGGTTGGCAGCGTTGGTTTTTTGCGGTGATTGCGTTAGTGGCTAGCGTGCTATTAAGTGTATGGATAGCGCGCTGTGTCCAACAAAAGCCACGTGAAGCTTTTGCTTTGGCGTTTATTTTAGGTGGCGCTATAGGCAATTTGTATGACCGGATTGTGCTGGGGCATGTGGTGGACTTTATTGTGGTGCATTACCAGGATAATTATTGGCCTGCATTCAATCTTGCTGATTCGGCGATCAGTTTAGGCGCTGTTGTATTGATTATCGATATGTTATTCAGTAAAGAAAATAGTAAAGAGAATTCAAAAAATGCGTGATTTGGCAATTGGACCAGGTACCAAAATTACCCTGCATTTTGCGTTGCAATTAGATAATGGCGATATTGTTGACTCCAATTTTGAGCGCGATCCCGCTACGTTTACTGTGGGTGATGGTAATTTGTTGCCCGGCTTCGAGAAAGCATTGTTCGGCATGCTTGAGGGCGAGCACAAAACGTTGGTGATTAAACCGGAAGACGGTTTTGGCCAGCGTAACCCGAATAATATTCAAGAGATTGCCCGCAGCCAATTCAGCCCTGACTTGGAGTTGAGTGAAGGACTGATGCTGTCATTTGCTGATGCGCAAAAAACAGAGTTGCCAGGTGTAGTTCAGCGATTCGATGATGAGGTCGTTGTAGTCGATTTTAATCACCCGCTTGCAGGGCGCGATATTTTATTTGAAGTAGCTATTATCAAAATCGAACCGGTTCAGGTGCACTGATCATGACGCAAATAAAACTCGCTAATCCCCGTGGTTTTTGTGCTGGCGTTGATCGCGCGATTGATATTGTAAATCGCGCTCTGGATGTGTTCGGTGCCCCGATCTATGTACGCCACGAAGTTGTACACAATAAATTTGTGGTGGATTCTTTGCGCGAGCGCGGAGCCATTTTTGTCGATGAGGTCGAACAGGTTCCGGATGATGTTATTTTAATTTTCAGTGCGCACGGGGTATCACAAGCTGTGCGTCAGGAAGCAGAGGCGCGTGGTTTGCAAGTGTTTGATGCAACCTGTCCTCTAGTGACCAAAGTGCATATTGAAGTGACGCGTTACAGTCGCGAAGGGCGCGAATGTATTCTGATTGGTCACGAAGGGCATCCGGAAGTCGAAGGCACTATGGGGCAGTACAACACCAGTAATGGTGGCGCTATTTATTTGGTGGAAGATGAATCAGATGTTGATGCGCTGATTGTGAATGACCCGGAAAATATTGCCTATGTAACACAGACGACCTTATCCATGGATGATACTGCCAAAGTGATTGAGGCTCTGCGTAATAAATTTCCCAAAATTCAAGGGCCTCGTCGCGACGACATTTGTTACGCCACTACCAATCGCCAGGATGCAGTGCGCCAGCTCGCCTTAGAATGCGATCTTGTGTTAGTGGTGGGGTCCCCAAATTCATCCAATTCAAATCGTCTGCGCGAATTGGCAGAGCGTTGCGGTACGGAAAGTTATTTAATTGACGGACCGGAGGATATTAATCCTGAGTGGATACAAAATCGCACGGCGATTGGTATTACAGCGGGAGCATCAGCGCCGGAAATTTTAGTTAAACAAGTGATCGATAAATTAAAAGCCTGCGGTGCACAGGCTCCTATAGAAATGGATGGTACTCCGGAAAATATTAGTTTTTCCTTGCCTAAAGCGCTGCGGATTTAAAAATACAGTTGGAAATTACATTAGCGCTTAGTTCGTGCTGGCAATAGAGCTTGCTCAGCGAGTAAAGGTGCACTCTTCGGGAGGCAATTTGGCTATACGCGTTCGCCCGCCGCGCGATAGAACAAGTACGTAGCCGCTGCCATATTGTTCCGGGCAAATTTTTATCGTTCCTGCCAAAAATGCCCCGGCATTTGCCTTCCCTGGTTTTCTTCCCTCTCCCGTACCAATGAATGATATGTAGCTATCCATCGGCGCTTTTGCACTGCTGATGGATACGCCTGTAAGTGTTCCCTCTCTACGAATCATGGTTTCGTCTTCGTCGTAAGTGCCGTCATTATCGCTATCGACAAACAATATCCACCCGCTGTGCCATTTTTTATCGTTAGCTAACAGCATCGTGCGGGTATTTTTGAATATTGCGGTGGAGCGGCTTGTTTCAATGGCATCCAGTAGCGTGAGTGCAGCTACCTCTGTTCGCGATTGGTAAAGTTGTTTATTGAAACTGGGAATGGCTATCGCAAGCGTGATGCCGATAATCACTAAAGTGATAAGCAGTTCATATAACGTAAATCCCTTTGATTTCATCCTGGATCCTTCCTGATACCGATTGCGGGTAATGAGTTGATTTTGGTGCCATTGGTGGCCGCTTATGCATCCATCATGACCGGATGTCGCCATCTTCAAGAGGCGCTCACACAGGCCGTGCTAAGCTGGCCAAATATAATTAATGCCAATCTCTCTGTCTAGGCGTTATTGGCGTGTCCTTAGAGTATGTAACTTGAGAAGCAATACATGTATTCATACAGAGGTTTTACGTTGATTGAGTTGTTGGTGACATTGGTTGTTACCGCAATTGTGTTGGGGATGGCGATTCCGAGCTTTAATTCGCAGATGCTGAATAATCGCGCAGTAGCACTCGGTGAAGATTTTGCATCAGCAATTAATTTTGCCCGTCTGGAAGCGGTCAAACGAAGCAAAAGAGTCACGCTGTGTGCAAGCGATGACGGCGCTTCGTGCAGCGGTAATTGGGTAGATGGTTTTATTGTGGTTGTAGATCACGCTACAAGTGATAAAGAGTCTACGCCCGTACTCACCGATGCCTCTCACAGTGAGAGTACAGTATTGAAGGTATGGGGAAAGCAGGATCCTCGTGCAGAGATAAAAGTAACCAGAGGTGGAAGCGATGTTACTTTTGTGCGCTACACCAATATAGGCACCTTGGCACGCATAGATGAAAACCCAATTATTATTGAATCGAAATTTCAGGATTGTACGGGCGATGCGGCCTGGGAAATTACCATAGGTTTATCGGGGTTGGTCAGTTTGGAGCGCAAGGCATGTCCGGTTACTTAAGTAGAGTGGAAGGTAGTATGGATATGAATAAGGCATCTTCATGCTCCCAGCGCGGAGTTGGGCTTATAGAGGTTTTGGTGACTCTGCTGATTTTATCTACCTCGCTGATCGCGTTGTCTGCATTGCAGACTAAATCACTACAGTTTAATCAGGGGGCCTATTTCCGCTCGCAAGCAAATATATATGCCTACGATATTTTGGAGCGAATCCGAATTAACAATTCACGTATTAGTGATGCACGCGAGAACTTATCTAAATACACGATCGAGAAAGCCGCATTTGAGGAATCCGAACCGCCAACAGAGCCTATGTCTGCAGTTGATCTGTATCACTGGAGAAAAAACATAGCATCGAGTCTGCCTAATGGAACAGGTGCGATTGAGTGTGATGATGGCAATAGAATTTGTGAAATTACCATTGAGTGGGATGAAATAAATAGCTCTGATGAAGAGTCAGAAGACAAAACCACTTTTAGCTACAAGGCGAGGCTTTGAGGATTAACGTGATGCGCAAGCAGGCAGGATTGTCCCTAGTGGAGTTGATGATCTCTATTACATTAGGCTTGGTATTAATGGCCGGTGTGGTGCAGATGTTTTTATCGAGCAAGAGGGTATTTATCACCCAGCAAGGCATGTCCAGAATTCAGGAAACAGGGCGATTGGGCATTGAATTTATGTCGCGTGATATACGTGCTGCTGCACGCTATGGTTGTTTGCGCTCCGACCCTGCGACTAACAACGTGATTTTGCAGGATGGTGACTTGGATCTTGGTGGTCTTCACACTGATTTCGCTGAAGGTGTGAGGGGATATGATTCTGCAGAGGATTTGCCCAATGGCGCAGAGGAAGATCTGGGGCTTGCAGAAGAAAGGATAGATGAAGACGAAAGTATTATTGTTTTACGCTCCGCAGCTGATGTTGGTTTTCCAGTCAATAACACCAGTAATGGCACTCAGGTTTTTGCTTATACCAGCGCAACTGCAGTAACTGACAATTGCGTGGGTGATATTTGTAAAAACAAAGCCGTGATTGTGAGTGATTGTTACTCGTCGCGCGTTTTTCAGGTAACAGATTTATCGGTTGCTGCAAATACACTGACGATTACCCATGCCCCGGGATGGGGGGGTGATGCCGCAAAACAGCTGGAGATTTTCTCTGAAGGAGAAGTCGCTCCTGTTACCACTACCGTTTATTTTATTGCCGAGGGGGCTGGTGGTCAGCCAAGTTTGTGGCAAAGAAAAAATGATGAGAATGCTCTTGAATTGCTCGAAGGTGTTGAACGGATGCGCATTACATACGCACCAAGAGCAACGATTGTTAATCCAAACCCTACTTATAGTCTTGCTGCAGACATTGATGCTACAGAATGGCCATTAATTAATTCGGTTAGAGTTGAATTGTTAGTTCGCAGTTTGGAAAACAATGTGCAAGAAGATCCGCAGTCTTACACATTTGGTGATGTATTGGTTGACCCTGCAGAGGCAGATCCGGACGATCGCTACTTACGTCAGGTGTTTACGACCACTATTGGTATTCGTAGTCGTGAAAATTAATCGGAAATAGGTATTTAGTATGAAGTTTTCAGCAAAATCGCCCAAGGCAAATGAAAACGGAGCTGTGTTGCTGGTAGGGTTGATAATGGTGCTTTTGATTGCCATTGTGAGTCTTGCTGCTATTCGGGGAACTGGATTGCAGGAAGGAATGGCGGGAAACATGCGCGACAGAAATATTGCTTTCCAGGCTGCTGAATCTGCTTTGCGGCAAGGTGAGTCTGTTGTTATGCAGGCGGCGCTGCCGCTTTTTAATGGAAAAGATGGTTTGCATTTCGACTTGAATAAAACACCTGCAGATTCTGTTGCTTCGTTTACCGATGAAAAGTGGGCCGATGAAACGAATTGGGTCAAAAAAATAACATCCGACTTAACATGGGTTGCCAGTGAACCGGTATACATAGTGGAAGAACTGAACTCTGATATTGGCAAAGAGGCAGCTATTTCAGGCAGTGGAATAGATCAGGAAAGCCTTTCTTTTGAAACCGTTCCTTATCGCGCATCTGCTCGTGGGGTTGGTGCAAGCACGGATACTGTTGTAATTCTCCAATCGTATTTAAAACGCATTCCTGATTAATGGAGTAGACATATGTTAATCAACAAAACGAAAGCTGCTGTGCGCAAACTTGCCGAAAAATGTTGTTTGCCTCGAATGGGCGTGGCTTCTGTGGTTGCGTTTTTTGCAATGTCAATTGCACATACGGCGCATTCAATTCCCGCACAAGCCCCATTGTTTCAAACGAACCCTGTAACGCCGATCATGATGTTGAATCTCTCGCGAGATCATCAACTCTATTTCAAAGTCTACGATGATTACAGTGATATCACCAATCCAACCGGTGGAGAGAAAGACGGCATTCCAGATACTACTTACATTCCGAAGTATGAGTACTACGGCTATTTCGACAGCAAAAAATGCTACATATACTCCACCGATAACAACCGTTTTGAACCACACGATGCTGCCGATAGCGACCATTACTGCACCTCCGGCGGTAATGAGTGGAGTGGTAACTTTCTTAACTGGGCATCAATGACCAGAATAGATGCGGTTCGTAAAATACTTTATGGTGGTTATCGCTCTACAGATACCGCCTCCGAAACTGTGTTAGAGCGTGCCTTCTTGCCGCATGATGCCCACTCTTTTGCAAAATTTTATGATGGTGATGACATTGATAAGCTCACACCATTTGATGAGGTCCCTAAAATGCAGAAGGGCACGCCTGCAACGGGAATAACGATTTGTAATACCACTGCAGACACTGATACGGGCACGAATATTTCCCAAAAATTAAAAAGCCCTCCTCTATTGAGAGTTGTCAAAGGAAATTATTCCTTGTGGGCAAGTAACGAACGTTGGCAGTGCAGATTTGACGGCGCTCCAAATTTTAACGATCCAGGCGGTTCAGGGATCAACGCCTATGCCAATGCGCCGACGGCAGGATCTAGTCACATACAAGGTGAGTATGTTGCGCGGGTCAAAGTATGTGTTGCCGGTTTGGAAGAAGCAGATTGTAAACAATACCCAGCAGCAGGAAGTACAAAGAAACCTGTCGGTTTATTCCAGCAGTTTGGTGAGACCAATCGAATTAATTTTGGTTTGATGACCGGTTCCTACGGTAAAAACAAGTCGGGTGGCGTATTACGTAAAGCAATAGGAAATATGTCAGCTGAAATCAATGCAACCACAAATGGCACATTTACCGGTGTAGCAGGTGCCATTAAAACCTTAGATGTTTTGCGCATTTACGGTTATGACTATGGCGCGGGCACTTATTCTGATGGTACCGACAATGATAGTTGCCCCAACCTTATATCCGGTTTTGCGAATGGTAAATGTAGTAACTGGGGCAATCCGCAGTCTGAAATATATTTGGAGTCGTTGCGTTATCTGGCGGGCTCAACAGCAACCAGCGCATTTGCCGCAGATGATAGCGCTAGAATTGCAGGGCTTAATACTATCGCATGGGGAACCAAACCTGTTACTGAAGCGAATTATTGTGCCCCATTGAATATTATTCAGTTTAATGCTTCCAGCTCTTCTTATGATGATGATGAGTTGAGTGGTACTGGTATTAATCTATCCGATCTCAATGAGTGGACTAATAAAATTGGCAATGCTACGCATGAAAATTTATCGGGTAATTATTTTATGGGAACTAATGCAACCAAGAAAGATGGAATTTGTACGGGGAAAAAATATTCAGCGTTGTCGGAGCTCTTCGGCACTTGCCCGGATGCGCCCCGTCTTAAAGGGGGCTATGGTATAGCTGGGCTCTCTTATTTTGCCCGTCAAAATGACATCAATACTGCAATAACAGGGGACCAAACCGTTCGGACATTTGGTGTTGCTTTGGCTCCTGCTGTTCCATCCATTAAAATTCCTGTTCCGGGTTCCGATAAAACAGTTGAAGTTTTGCCTGCATGTAAAAGCAACCGTATGACAAAAATAGTAGATGGTGTAACGGTTGCTAAAGAAGAAAGAGAAGGCAATTGTGCAATCGTCGGTTTCAAAATTGTAAGTAGTGATATCGAAAAGTCGAATACTGTGAATAAAGCGAAGCTTTATGTTAACTGGGAATCCGCTGAGCAGGGATTGGATTTTGACCAGGATGTATGGGGTACACTGGATATCGAAGTGGATAGTGCTGAAGCTCGTGTTACATCAAGGGTATATACCTATTCGACAGGTGCACCCATGGGGTTCGGTTATGTGATCAGTGGAACCGCTGAGGATGGCTGGAAAGTACATTCGGGTATTGTCGATTTTACTGAGGAAGGGACATATTGTGATGTGGCAGATAAATGTACCTGTAATGCAAAAAACGAGCAAAATAAAGCTTGCGATAACTTAGCCAATACCCCTCAAAAGAGATATCGCATAGGGGAAAAAGATGCTACCGATACCGATACCGATACTAATGCTCAATTTTTAAAGACGCCATTGGAGCTGGCGGCAAAATGGGGCGGTTATTCCACAGCGTTTGAGGCAGCAGCGAAAGCGTCTGCAGCAAAAGAAAAAGCGACTTTCGACAATAAATATTTGACCGCCAAGATTAAAGATAGGGATGTATCTGATTCATATTTTTATGCGACAGATCCTAGAGCATTAAAAGACTCTCTGGAAAGTGTAATGAATGACATTGCAGCGGGTATAGGTGCCGCATCCTCAGTGGCGACTGTTAGCGCACGCGTTAGCGAGGGGTCATTTGTTTATCAAGCACAATTTAATAGCTCAGACTGGACCGGAAGCTTGCTTGGCTACACGTTTGAATCAGATGTGTTAGATGATAAACCTGAACTCTGTACCTCAACCATCAGGGATGCTACTGGTACTGGTGTTTTATGCGAAGGAAGCATGCAGCAGTCGCCTGAGGGAAGAAATATTTACTTTAATAAAAATAACAATTTGGTTTCGTTTTCTTGGAGTGCATTAACTGCTACGCAGCAGGCTGCCTTGAAGCTTGCATCAGAAGGTAGTGATTTTACCAACGCACAAAAGCGCGCTGACTGGATAACCGGCAGTGACACTTATGAAGAATCAAAGAAAACAACGGCGAGTATCCTCAGAAATAGAGGCCAAGGCGATGATCGAAATATACTGGGCGATATAGTAAATTCAAACCCTGTGTATGTTGGCTCAAGAAACTTTCGTTACAGCAATTTACCTGGTGATGCAGGCGCTACTTACAGAGAGTTTTTAAGCGATAAAGTGGGTAGTGGAACAACGCCTGGGTTTGCTGAGTTGGTCATGGTGGGCGCTAATGACGGTATGGTTCACGCCTTTAATGCCAAAACCATGGAAGAGGAATTTGCATTTATTCCCAATGGTGCCTTTGCGAAAATTGCTGCCATCACGGCTCCTAATTACACCTTGGGTGCAAGTGCACATAAGTACATAGTGGATGGGCCATTAACCTATAGTGATGTTTTTTACAAAGGAGAATGGCGCAGGATTGTGGTTGGCACTTTGGGGGCCGGTGGACGCGGTGTGTATGCATTGGATGTGACTGATGCAACACCCAAACTGCTATTTGAATTGAGTGATACAGATTACCCTAAAATGGGTTACGTGTTAGGTAAACCGATTATTGCTCCCATGAAAAATGGTCGCTGGACAATGATTTTTGGTAATGGCGATAGCAGTGGCGGTAATTCCAGTCTATTTGTGATTGATCTCGAGGAGCCTTTGAATTCAAGTTATTCAAAAGTAATCGATACAGGTGCGGGAACTGGCTTGTCTGCGCCCACATTGCAGGTTGATTCCTTGGGGCGTGCGCTGCAGGTTTATGCTGGTGACATCGATGGTAACTTATGGCGCTTTGATCTTTACGATGCAGACAAAAATGATTCTAATGACGTAAGTAATTGGAAGTTGGCTTATAAGCTTTTTGAGGCAAAAGATGGCACAAAAGCGCAACCCATTACCGCTGCACCAACTTTAGGTATTAACGTTCCCAAAGATTATAAAACCATGGTGTATTTTGGAACGGGCAAATATTACGATGATGGTGATGACGCAGTCGGCAGTGTTAAGCATAGCTTCTATGCAATAGCGGATATCGGCTCTAAAGTCAGCCTTTCCAGTTTGCGTAAAAAAACAATGAACACTACCTATTCGTCAAAACCGAAGCGTGAGTTGGATAAAGACCAGAATCCTGATTGGAGAACTCAAAATGGGTGGGTGTTGGATTTTGATGATACGGGTGCTCAGGGCGAGCGTGTAACAACGAAGGCGATATTGCTGTTTGATAAACTGATTTTCCCAACCTTAATTCCGTCCAACCATGCGTGTAAATATGGCGGTAATAGTTGGCTGATGGAAGTTCCTGCGATTGGTGATCGCTATGTGGGAGTGAATATACTCAAAGAAATGACCTATGCTGATTATTTGATTCTGGGTAATTTGAATGCGACCTTGAGTGGCGATATCGGCAATATTATTAAAAATAGTTCTTTAGGGAAGATAGAAACTGAAGATCTCTCATTGCCTGCGCCAATAGAAGGCCGTCAATCATGGCGTCAGCTGCAATAAATTGGATTTGAATATGAAAAAAAATACGCATGGCTTTACATTAATTGAGCTGATGATTGCAGTGGTGATTGTTGGAGTTCTAGTGGCAATTGCATACCCGTCATATTTGTCTTCGGTGCGAAAAAGTAATCGTGCCGAAGCAAAAGCTGAGTTAATGAGTTTGTCCCAACGGTTGCAGCGTTGTTATACGTCGTATACCCGATTTAATGATGAAACAAATTGCGCTGTGTATAAAGACCTGAAAGATGGGGGCGTTATTACCCCCGGTACTGGTTTTTATAAAATCACTATTAGCCATACCGCCAGTTCAGAGGCAACAACCTACAGTTTAAAGGCGACAGCAATCAAATCGCCGCAGACTGAAGACACTGAGGGTGGATGCAATGAGTTGACCCTTGAGCACACTGGCGCAAAAGCACCGGAAGAGTGTTGGAAGTAATCTGATGAATAAAGCCGCTTTTAAAGCGGCTTTATTCATCATCCAATCCTAATTTTTGCAAGCGATAACGGAGCGAGCGGAATGTAATTCCAAGATGTTTCGCTGCCAGTGTTTTGTTCCATTTCGCCTGCTCCAACGCATGGCATAAAATTTCTTTTTCAACATCCTGAAGGTATTCATCCAGAGAGGAATATTCTGCGCAGCGAGCAGGATAATCTACTGAATGATTGTTAGAGCGCTGAGTAGTTTTTTGTGAATAGGTTTTTTCTTCGCTTGAGGCGAAAGAATTCCCCTGATCGCGCAATTGCAAATCTTGAACGTCGATGACATTGCTATCGCAAAGTGTAAATGCCCGCTCCAGAATGTTTTCCAGTTCGCGCACGTTGCCTGGAAAGTGATAATTGTTTAATAGCTTTTGTGCGTCGGCAGACAGTGTGGGTACGTCCAGTCCAATATCGTTTGCTAACTTTTGCAGTAAGTGATGCGTCAGTAATGCAATATCTTCCCGCCTTTCACGCAGTGGTGCGACGGCCAGTTGAATTACATTCAAGCGATAAAATAAATCCTGTCTGAAACGGCCTTCTTTGACCTCAACTTCCAAATTTTTATGTGTTGCGCAAAGAATGCGTACATCGGTAGTAATTTCGTCCGCAGCACCTACAGGCCGGATGGATTTTTCCTGAATGGCACGCAAGAGTTTTACTTGCATATCCAGTGGCAAATCAGCGACTTCATCAAAAAATAAAGTGCCTCCTTCTGCTGCTTGGAATAATCCTATTTTGTCTTGATGTGCGCCGGTAAAACTTCCTTTCTTGTGGCCAAAAAATTCACTCTCCATCAGTTCACGTGGGATTGCGCCGCAGTTAACCGCAATAAAGGGTTTGCTGGCACGTGGGCCCAGATCGTGAATAGAGTGCGCAACCAACTCTTTGCCCGAGCCTGATTCGCCACTGATATAAACCGGAGCTTGGGATCGCGCCAGTTTTTCAATGCTGCGGATTAAATCCTGAATCGCTTTTGACTCACCAATAATGGGCGTAGTTTTTTGTAGCGGTGGAGGAGTGTATTGACTTGATTCGATGGCGGTAGTTACCAGCTTGCGCAGCGTGGCTAAATCCACCGGCTTGGAAATAAAATCAAATGCACCTGCTTTCATTGACTCAATAGCGGTATCGATGCTGCCATGGGCAGTGATCACCGCAACCGGCAGTTGAGGGTGCTGTTGTTGGATGAGTTCCACCAATTCCAGTCCATTGCCATCAGGTAATCGCATATCGGTCAGGCATAGGTCGTAATGATGCTGTGCTAATAACTGCTTGGCGCTCGCGACTGTGGCTGCGCTGTCGGTATGAATTTGCATGCGCCCCAAGGTAATTTCCAATAGCTCGCGAATGTCAGGTTCATCATCAATAATCAGTGCGCGCTTTGCGGTCATAGTGGTTCCTGATATTTATAAAAAGTGTTGCGAAGTATTTAGGATGTTTTTTCCGGATGTGCCAGTTGCAGGTGGAAACAGCTTTCACCTTTATCGGTGCGTTTATAAGAAATAATGGCTTGGTTGGCCTCACACAATTCTTTGCATATATATAAGCCCAAGCCGGAACCGGTATTTTCGGTTGTGAAAAATGGCTCGAACAAATGTTTATAGTTATCAGCGTTAATGCCTGGTCCGAAGTCGATAACACGGATGTATGGCTGGTGCTGTGTGACATCAATACCGATTTCAATTCGCAATTGCGCACGCCCTTCTATAGCAGGACTATAGCGAATGCCGTTATCAAATAGGTTGGTCAATACTTGCTGCAGTTGGCTGATGTCAAACTTTGCTTCCATGCGTGTAAAACTATGGATGTCATCATAAATAAAATCACTGGCGATTTCGCCCAGATTCTTTTCCAGAAGTTGTATGTCCAACTGGTATCCGTTGGTTTTGCTGGCTTTGTAATCGGCAATAAATGCCGGAATCCACTTGCGTAAATCAATCGGTTCTTGTTTGGTTGGGCGTCGCCGTGACAACTGCAAAATATTTTCGATGATTTGGTTTACGCGTTTGCTGTGATTATTAATGATATCGAGCAAGCGCTGGTCGCTGGCAGGAAGTGTATCGGTTTCGCCGAGTAATTGGCTGGCGTGACTGATGGCTCCTAAAGGATTGCGGATTTCATGGGCGATGCTAGCCGTCAGCCGGCCAAGTGATGCAAGTTTTAGTTGCTGTGCCTGCTGGTTGAGTGAGCGTACGTCTTCAAGAAAAACGAGGATATTGTCGGTGTTGCCTGGTTCGAGGTAGGCAAAATTGGCTTTTGCTTCGGTGGTAGTGTCGCCATCAATTTTTATAAAAGGCGAATGGTCATTGGCATGGCGCTGCCAGGATTGATGTTTGCGATACAGCTCTGGAAAACGGTCGAGCCGCAATGTTTCGCCTGCTGCCGGGTGAGGTGCGCCCAGTAGTTTTAATGCTGCCTGATTGCAGAGCTCTATCTCTGCGCGATTATTCAATACCAATATGCCTGTGCGCATTCTTTCAATAATCAATTGCGCCAGCTTTTGCAAATGCGCCGCATGCTCCGCTTGAGCCTCTGCTTCAGCATAGGAAAGTCGGATTTTTTTAGTGAGATGCTGAAACAGTAGCGCAGTCAAAAATGCCAGGGCACTCAATGTACCCGACGCAAATAACGCTTTATTGTCTTGCGTGAGAATCAGGAAACGGTATGTTCCTTCGCCGATTACGACAATAGTGGTGATGGCGGCGAGGAAAAATGAAATGCGCTCACGCAACATTATTCCGCCCGCAGCAATCGCCACCAATAATAAATAACCCAGCCCGCTAATCGCGCCGCCGCTGGAGTGCATCAATACGCCAATCGCGACCACATCAATTAATAAGGAGCCAAACAGTTGGCGTTGTGAGGGCGAATATTTCAGTCGCCACATCACGATTAACGTCATGAAGTTGATCGCGGTGTAGGCGATGGATGTGTAAAAAAATAACTCGGGGTTGTCATTGCCCAACACTTTAGGGGCAAATTCAATTTGAAACATGAGTAACAACACGCTGCCTAGCAGGGTGCGGTAATAGGTGTAAATGCGCAGCAAATCATAGGGGTTATAGTTGCGCGGGTTGTTGAGCAAACTGGATGTCATGGTTTGTGCATATTCCTTGTATCTATTCGTTAGAAAATAACGGGCATTAGGAAATAACGGGTATTGGAAATAACAGGCGCTTGGCAATGGCCGGGTAAAATCCTCTTGGCTTTGAAAGCGTATATCGCGGACAATGCGCGCCTGTCTTTTTGCTGATGATACCTTTATGCCTATGTCGCAGCTACGTTTGATCCTCGCCCAGATCAACACGCTTGTTGGGGATATCCCCGGTAACACTGCCAAGGTGCTGGAAGCCGCCCGTATGGCGATTGCACAAGGTGATGTCGATGCCGTGATTTTTCCCGAGCTCACACTTACAGGTTATCCGCCTGAGGACTTGTTGTTGCGCCCCAGCCTTGAATTGCGCATCGAGCGGGCTTTGCGTGAGTTGCAGGAGGCCAGCTTGCCTCTGGCATTGGTCGTGGGGTATCCGCGTTTCAAAAATGGTCAGCTCTATAACATGGCGGGCGTGATTGAAAACGGAAAGCTCATTGCGGAATACGCCAAACAATGTTTGCCCAATTATCAGGTGTTTGATGAGAAGCGTTATTTTTCTGCGGGCGATCAACCCTGTGTATTCAATCTGAAAGGTATCCCCACAGCGCTGAGCGTATGTGAAGACATTTGGTTTGCAGGGCCCATGGCGCAAGCCGCGAGTGCGGGCGCAAAATTGATGCTCAATTTGAATGCCTCGCCCTATCACCAAGGCAAGCAACACGAGCGCGAAGCAGTAGTGGCTGCTCGTGCGCGCGAAGGGAAAATGCCGGTGGTGTATACCAATCTTGTCGGTGGTCAGGATGAATTGGTTTTCGATGGCGGTTCCATTGCGATTGATGCCAGCGGGCAGACGTGTTTCCGTGCTCCGGGTTTTGTGGAAGGACAATTTGCGGTGCAATTGGAGTGGGATCAGCAGTCAGTTCATGTGCCTGCCCAGTCGCTTGAGCCCATCGCGGAAAACATCGCGGCGGTTTATCAGGCGCTGGTGTTGGGCATGCGCGATTACGTCAATAAAAATCGTTTTAAAGGCGTAGTGCTGGGTTTATCAGGTGGTATTGATTCCGCGTTAACGCTGGCGATGGCAGTGGATGCGCTGGGCGCTGACCGCGTTGAAGCGGTAATGATGCCATTCCGCTACACATCGGATTTAAGCAAAAACGATGCTGCCGATGAAGCGGCGCGCCTCGGGGTGCGTTACAGCTCTATCAGTATCGAACCCATGTACGAAGCGTTTATGGCGGCGCTCAGCGATGAGTTTGCCGGCACCAAGCGCGATACTACCGAAGAGAACCTGCAGGCGCGTTGCCGCGGTGTGCTACTGATGGCGATCTCCAACAAGAAAGGCTATCTGGTGCTGACCACTGGCAACAAAAGCGAAATGGCAGTGGGATACTCCACGCTCTATGGCGACATGGCCGGTGGTTTTGATGCGCTTAAAGATGTACCTAAAACCCTGGTATTTGCCCTGTCGCGCTATCGAAATAGCATCAGCCCGGTGATTCCGGAAACAGTGATTACCCGTCCGCCCTCGGCGGAGCTGGCTCCCGATCAAAAAGACGAAGATAGCCTGCCGCCGTACGATATCCTCGACCGCATTCTGGAGTTGTATGTTGAGCAAGACTACAGCGCTGAGGCGATTATTAGCCAAGGGTTTGCACGTGAGCAGGTAGAGCGCGTGGTGCGCTTGGTGGATATCAACGAATACAAACGCCGTCAGGCTCCGGTAGGTATTCGTATTAGCCAGCGCGGTTTTGGACGCGATCGCCGTTATCCGATTACCTCGGGTTGGAAGTTGGGCGAGTAAATCCTGCTAGCGATACGCCAGCGCGAGAAATAAAAAAGGCCGCAAGTGCGGCCTTTACATACAATCCCGAACGGGTGCGGGTGCGGAGCTACTTACTGCACGCGCTCTACATCAACATAGGGTTTGTATTGCGGATCATAGAGTGCGCGGGTATCAAAACCAGTAATCTCATTTTTGCTAAACAAGCCCAGTGTCAGGTAAGCCAGCCAGGGTGATTTACCGTTGTTGTACATAAAGTCGTAATCGAATTCGCCTTTTTTGCTCAGTGCCGGGTAATCTGCATAGTTAAGTTTGAGGATCTCCAATATCTCGTTGGATTTTTCAGGCATCTTCAACATGTGATAACCCTGTACCATAACGGCCAATGCGTCGGGTGTGGCGGGCGACTGGGGGAAGTTTTCCAACACGTAGCGCCCGCGGCCTACAGCGGCAACATAAGCGCCGCGTTTGAAGTAGTAATTGGCGACATGGATTTCATAGCGAGCCAAGTGGTTACGCAGAAAGAGCATGCGCTTTTTGGCATCGGCGGCGTAGTTACTGTCGGGATAACGGTTGAGTAATTGGGTAAAATTCGCCAAGGATTCACGCGCAGCGCCCGGATCGCGCTTGGATGTATCGATAGGCATCACCCGCTCGAACATGCCTTTGTCTTTGGTGAACGATGCCATGCCGAGCATGTAGTAGGCATAATCCACATTGCGGTGTTGGGGGTGCAGGCGAATGAAGCGATTAGCGGTAGCGATGGCCGCATCCGCTTCACCCGAGCTGTAGTGGGCGTAGATCAATTCCAATTGCGCTTGATCGGCGTAAGTACCAAACGGGAAGTTTTCTTCCAGTGAGTTCAGGTTTTTGATCGCTGATTCCCATTGGCTGTTTTCAAGTTGTTTGGTCGCGGCGTTGTACAAGTCCGCCTCGGTAGTATATTCGGGCTCTTTGGACGAGCAGGCAGTCAGCAGCACCAGGCTACTCAGCATCAAACAGGGCAGGAATCGCATAGGGTTATAGACTCTTATATCTCGGTAAACATAGACCCCGTTTGCGGGGCAGGGTATTTAAACACAGAGCTTGGCGGATACCAATCTGGCGACAGTAAAAGCGCCCAAATTCCGGTTTTTGGCAGAGCAGCCAGAAACAATCACTAGAGGTTTTTTAATGAAAGATGTTTTTGACCTGAGCGCACAAGTGCCGATCCAAATGAACGGCATGCGCTTCGACCAGATCGCCTCGGAGTTGTTCCCCGACTTCTCGCGCTCACGTTTGCAAAGCTGGATCAAAGATGGCCAGTTGAAAGTGGACGGCCGTATCGCCAAACCCAAAGATAAACTGATCGGCGGCGAACTGCTGGAATTAAAAGCCGAGCTGGAAGCCCAGGGCGAATGGGAGCCGGAGGAGATATCGCTGGATATCGTCCATGAAGATGACGATTTAATTGTCATTAATAAGCAGGCCGGATTAGTGGTACATCCGGCGGCGGGTAATTACACCGGTACGCTGGTTAACGCCCTGATCAACCATATTCCCGGTTTGGTGAACTTGCCCCGCGCGGGCATTGTGCATCGCCTTGATAAAGAAACAACGGGTTTGATGGTGATCGCCAAAACACTGGAGGCGCACACTGATTTGGTAGAGCAATTGGCCGACCGTACCGTAAGCCGCGAATACGAGGCGGTTGCGGTGGGTGCCATGACCGGCGGCGGAACAGTCGATGCGCCTATGGGCCGTCATCCGCTCCAACGTAAACTCATGGCGGTGCTTAAGGCGGGCGGCAAGCGCGCGGTGACGCACTACCGTGTCGCAAAACGCTACCCGAGCCACACCCATATCCGCGTCAAACTGGAAACGGGGCGCACCCATCAAATCCGTGTGCACATGGCGCATATCGGTCACCCGCTGGTGGGCGACCAAACTTATGGCAGCCGTTTCAAAATCCCCAAAGGTGCCAATCAACATTTGATCGATACCTTGAAAAACTTCCCGCGTCAGGCGCTGCATGCATTCAAGCTGGGTCTGGAGCATCCGGGCACAGGCGAATACACCGAGTGGACCGCGCCATTGCCGGACGATTTCAAAAACCTGCTCGATGCACTCAACACAGGCTATACCCTTGTCGATGACTAGTAGCCCTGATGGCATAACGCCCGACTGGCCAGCACCTGCCAATGTGCGCGCCTTTATCACAACCCGTGCGGGCGGTGTGAGCCCGTCGCCCTACGCCAGTAATAATGTCGGTTTGCATGTGGGTGATGATCCACTGCTGGTGGAAAAAAATCGCGCGCAGTTGTGTACGCAGCTGGGCTTGGAAAAAACACCGCAGTGGCTGGAGCAAGTGCACGGCGTAAGCGTTGTAGATGCCGCAGCAGATGGTTTGGTGCGCACGGCCGATGGCAGTTACAGCAACCAGCGCGGGCAAGCGTGTCTGGTGATGACGGCAGATTGTTTGCCCATTTTATTGTGCGATAAACAAGGCACCCAAGTGGCGGCGCTGCATTGCGGTTGGCGCAGTCTGGCAAAGGGAATTTGCGCCATAGGCATCCAGAAATTCAACGCTGCACCGCAGGATATTATGGCTTACCTCGGTCCTGCGATTTCCCAGCCGAATTTTGAAGTCGGCATCGATGTGCTCGAAGCGTTTTTTAACACCGCGCGCAATCCACTTCACGCCGAGCAGATTGCTGCTGCGTTCAGCCCCGCCCATCGCCCGCTGCATTTTTTTGCCGATATTTACGCGCTGGCGCGTGCCGAGTTAACGGCGTTGGGCGTTAGTGATGTCTACGGCGGCGGTTATTGCACCTACGCTGATAGTGCGCGTTTTTATTCTTACCGGCGCGATAAAACCACCGGCCGCATGGCGAGTTTGGTGTGGGTTGAATAATTTTCTGTAACGTGAATCCAGCCGCGTCCAATTGGTATCTAACCCTGAGTGAGCCTGATCACCACTAACGAATGAGTTGAAGTTATTCCATGTCAAAACATCCATTCAAAATCGAAATCTGTGTTGAAGGTATTGATGGCCTGGTGGCCGCGCAACAAGCGGGTGCAGACAGGGTTGAGCTTTGTGCCAGTTTGCTTGAGGGCGGATTAACCCCGAGCATGGGGGTGATCCGCGAAGCCTTGCGTGTAGCGACTATTCCGTTTCACGTGATTGTCCGGCCGCGCGGTGGTGATTTTCTGTATTCCGAACTCGAATTTCGCAGCATGCTTGAGGATGTCATTGCATTGCGGGAAATAGGTGTTGCCGGCGTGGTGATCGGCTGCCTTACGCCAGAAGGTGCTATCGATGAGGTGCGCACTAAAGCCTTGGTTGAGGCGGCGCGACCTATGACAGTCACCTGTCACCGCGCGTTTGATATGACACGCGATTATCGCGAAGCACTTGAGGCCTTGATTCGCACTGGTGTTGATCGCGTGCTAACGTCCGGCCAACGCGACACTGCCGTAGAGGGTAGCGATATTCTCAAGGAGGTAGTCGCACTCGCGGATGGCCGAATTATTATCATGGGTTGCGGTGCACTTGATGTTGATACTATCGCGCAGGTGCGGCGTGCAACGGGCGTTGATGAAATGCATTTTGCAGCACTGAAAACCATCAAAAGCCGTATGGAATTTCGCAACCCGCATGTCGGCATGGGCGGAACTGCACTTGAGCGTGAATATGAAATTACGTTGACCGATGCTGATGCAGTGCGCGCAACCATTGCTGCCGCGCGGGCGGCCAACTAGTTATTGTTTTTATCCTACACACAACAAGGAATCATTATGGATCTCGACCAAATTGAAAAACTGAATGACCTGAAACAAAAGGGCTTGATCAGTGAAGAGGAATACCAGCAAGCCAAAGAGCGCATTTTGGGGGCGCAAACGCAGCGCGCTGCACAGCCAGATACCCAGCTCCAACCGCATACGATTATGCAAACCAATAATTATGACTATGCGATGGTGATGCACCTCACCCAGTTTTGTTCCTGGTTGTTTCCCTTTCTGGGCATTATCGTCCCGCTCATTATGTGGCAATCCAAAAAAGACGATCCCTATGTCAATGAGCAGGGCAAGGTGGTCATGAACTGGATATTCAGTTCGGTTATTTACGTCGTGGTCGCCATTATTTTGTGTTTTGTTTTGATTGGTATTCCACTGCTTGTGTTGCTGTTTATCTGCTCTATCGTGTTCACCATTATGGGGGCTATGGATGCGAACAAAGGGATCATTAAAAACTACCCTATGGCGATCAAGTTTTTTGATGTGAGCGAAACGCCGCGCCCATCCGTGGCACAAAATTGATTTAAAACAATTTCCCGCCTATTTTTTATTGGATAGATCAAGCAGGTGCCTGCGCCTGCTTGAAATCACCCCGCTAGCCCCCACGTCTGCTTCAACCGAGTAATCACTCATCGCTTGAGGTAATCCATGCGTATCGACCGTTTAACCAACTCATTGCAAATTGCGCTGTCCGATGCCCAATCCATCGCACTGGGACAGGATCACAACCAGCTTGACCCCGGCCATTTGCTGCTTGCCATGATCGACCAAAAAGGCGCGGCCAGTGTGCGCTTGTTGCTCAGCCAGGCAGGTTTTGATGTGGCTGGTTTGCGCACTTCGCTCAATGAATATCTGGAAAATTTACCGCAAATCAAAAACCCGACTGGCGAGGTGACCATGTCACCGGAAATGGTGCGCCTGTTGAATCTTGCTGACCGCCATGCACAAAAAGTCGGTGATAAATTTGTCTCCAGCGATTCAGTATTGATTGTACTGATGACGGAATCGCAAGGCGCGGTTGCCGAGTTGTTGAAAAAGCACGGCAACGCACAACGTCTGCAGCAAGCGATCCAAAAAGTGCGCGGCGGTGAAAATGTGGATGATGCGGATTCCGAAGGCAACCGTCAGGCGCTGGAAAAATACACTGTGGATTTAACCGCGCGCGCCGAAGCGGGCAAGCTTGACCCGGTGATTGGCCGCGATGACGAAATCCGCCGCACGATTCAAGTGTTGCAGCGCCGCAGCAAAAATAATCCGGTATTAATTGGTGAGCCGGGCGTAGGTAAAACCGCGATTGTAGAAGGTCTTGCACAGCGCATCGTCAACGGCGAAGTGCCCGAAGGTTTAAAAGATAAACGTTTGTTGTCGCTCGATTTAGGTGGCCTGCTCGCCGGTGCAAAATTCCGTGGCGAATTTGAAGAGCGCTTGAAATCCGTGATTAACGAACTGAGCAAACAAGAAGGCCGCATTATTTTATTTATCGACGAATTGCATACCATGGTCGGTGCCGGTAAAGGCGAAGGCGCAATGGATGCGGGCAATATGCTCAAGCCGGCGTTATCGCGCGGCGAATTGCACTGCGTGGGCGCAACCACGCTTGATGAATATCGCAAATACATTGAGAAAGATGCGGCACTTGAGCGCCGCTTCCAAAAAGTATTGGTGGATGAACCCAGCGAAGAAGACACCATCGCCATTTTGCGCGGTTTGAAAGAGCGCTACGAAGTTCACCACGGTGTGGATATTACCGACTCGGCGATTATTGCCGCGGCAAAATTATCGCAGCGCTACATTACGGATCGCCAATTGCCCGACAAAGCAATTGATTTGATCGATGAAGCGGCCAGTCGTATCCGTATGGAAATTGATTCCAAACCGGAGGAGATGGATCGTTTGGAGCGCCGTTTGATCCAATTAAAAATCGAGCGCGAAGCGGTTAAAAAAGACGAAGACGAGGCAAGCAAAAAACGTCTCGCAAAAATTGATTTTGATATCGATAAAGTAGAGCGCGAATACGGTGATCTTGAAGAGATCTGGCGCGCCGAAAAAGCAGCGCTGCAAGGTTCCCATGAAATCAAAAGCCAATTGGAACAGGCGCGTTTTGAGTTGGAAGAAAAACGCCGCAAAGGCGATTTGGCGCGCATGAGCGAATTGCAATACGGCATTATTCCGCAGTTAGAAAAACAGCTGGATATGGCCAGCCAGGCTGAAATGATGGAAATGAAACTGCTGCGCAATAAAGTTACCGACGAGGAAATTGCAGAGGTGGTTTCCAAATGGACCGGTATCCCGGTATCCAAAATGTTGGAAGGCGAGCGCGAAAAATTATTGCGTATGGAAGAGTCGCTGCACAAACGTGTAATTGGTCAGCACGAAGCTGTTGTTGCCGTCGCCAACGCGGTGCGCCGTTCGCGTGCGGGTCTGAGTGATGCCAATCGCCCCAACGGGTCATTTTTATTTTTAGGGCCAACCGGTGTGGGTAAAACCGAGTTATGTAAATCGCTCGCGGAATTTTTATTTGATACCACCGATGCGATGGTGCGCATCGATATGTCGGAATTTATGGAGAAGCATTCTGTTGCGCGTTTAATTGGCGCGCCGCCGGGCTATGTTGGTTACGAAGAAGGTGGTTATTTGACGGAGACGGTGCGCCGCAAACCTTATTCTGTTGTGTTGTTAGATGAAGTGGAAAAAGCGCACCCGGATGTATTCAATATTTTGTTGCAAGTGTTGGACGATGGACGCTTGACTGATGGCCAGGGGCGCACGGTGGATTTCCGCAATACCGTGATTGTGATGACGTCGAATTTAGGTTCGGATCGCATTCAGGAATTAGCGGAAGACAAATCATTTGATACCGTAAGTTTCGATAGCTTTGTGACCGATGATTTGAACAATTCGCTCAACAATGAAAACCGCTACAACGCGATGAAAGATGCGGTGATGGAAGTGGTTGGTAGTCACTTCCGCCCGGAATTTATTAACCGTATCGACGAGGTTGTGGTGTTTCATCCGCTCGGGCGCGAACAAATTCGTGGCATCGCTGATATTCAGTTGGAGCTGCTGCGCAAACGTTTGGCTGAGCGCGAACTGAGTTTGGAATTGGACGATGATGTGATGAATAAACTGGCGAGCGTCGGGTTTGATCCTGTGTACGGTGCGCGCCCGTTAAAACGTGCCATCCAGCAGCTGATTGAAAACCCGCTGGCGCAGGATATTCTCAGCGGAAAATTCCTGCCTGGCTCGATTATCCATGGCCGCTTGATGGGCGAGAAAATCGTGTTTGATCCCAAGCGATTGAATTAAACATCTGCCATAAGAATGTGTGACCTTCGCAATCCGATAAAACGCCGTCAGCAGTGACGGCGTTTTTTTATGTCTATTTATTAAGCGGTGATAGTTGATAAGCGGTTTCCGGTGATGGTACAAACACGGGCTCAGCAGCACGAATAAAATTAACCATAAAAAAGCATGGAGTTGTTATGTTTCAACGGAAATTGTCAGTGACCGCACTGGTCGTCTTGGCCTTTTGCGCCCTGCCGGTACGGGCAGATTCATCGGCGCAGCAATTTATCCATATCCACCAACAGCAAAGTAATCCATCCGGTCAAATCCAGACCAAAACCATCCCCATGCCTGCGGGTGGTGCCGTCAGTGTTGATAACCTCAGCGGGCAATTGCAGGTCAATTCAGTTGATCCCAAGCAGTCGCAGCGCTGGTTGGTGCGGTTGAAAGACCAGCCGTTACAGCCTTATCTCAAGCAGCAGCGCGAAAAGCTCGCGCCCTCTGGCAAATTGTCGCGCAGTGCGCAACAGCAGCTTGCCAAATCATCACAAACACAACTGCAGCGCGTGCAAAAAAGCCAGAATCAGGTGCTGGGCGAATTGCGCAAACAAAAGTTAATGCAAAAAGTCCACGGCCAATTTACCCAGCTGACCAACACCCTGAGTATCACCGCAACGGCAGACAGCATTGAGCAGATCCGTCGCTTGCCGCAGGTGGCAGCGGTTTATCCGGATAATCGGGTGGAGGCTTTCCTCGCCGAGAGCGTGGATATCACCAAGGCTCCGCAGCTATGGTCAATGCGCGATGGACAATCGCGATCCATCACCGGGCAAGGAATAACCGTGGCGGTGTTGGATACCGGCATCGACTATACCCATCCTGATCTGGGTGGCTGTATAGGTGCCGGTTGCAAGGTGGCGGGTGGCCACAACTTTGTGGAGGGTGAGGATGCGAGTAATCCCATCGATAAACACGGTCATGGAACCCATGTGGCGGGAATTATTGCTGCCAAAGGCACGCTCACCGGCGTTGCACCGGATGTCACCCTTTATGCGTACAAAGTGTTGAGCGATCAGGGCTGGGGCATGGACAGCAGCATTATTGCAGCAATCGAAAAATCCGTAGATCCCGATGGCAATCCACTTACGGATGACCAGATCGATATCATCAATATGAGTCTTGGCGGCGGTGGTGCGCCGGATTCGCCGTTGTCGGAGGCGGCCAATAATGCGATGGCGGCGGGCGTTGTCGTGATTGTGGCGGCGGGCAATAGCGGCAGTTATTCCACTATTGGCTCGCCCGGTAATGCGGGGCAGGTACTGACGGTAGGAGCTAGTGACAATAACGGCGCTATCGCCGGGTTCAGTTCGCGCGGGCCAGTGATCGGCAAAACCTATATCAAACCTGAGTTGGTTGCACCGGGGGTGGATATCAACTCTGCCAAACCCGGCGGCAGCTATGTGCGTCTAAGCGGCACCAGTATGGCGACTCCTCATGTCGCAGGTGGCGCGGCGCTGTTGAAGCAGTTGTATCCCAGCCTCACACCTGCTGAGCTGAAAGCCCTGTTGGTCAATACCAGTCGTGATCTCGGGAAGGATGTGTTTACCCAAGGGGCGGGCATGATGGACTTGGCGCAAGCCGCCAGTGCCAGCCTGCTGGTGACACCATCGCTCTTGTCGGCCGGGTCAGTTGATCTTGAGCAAGCCAACTGGTCTGCTGCGGTGCCTTTCACATTGAAAAACATCGCCACTGCGCCGGTCACTGTCAGCCTGAATGCGCCCGCAACCATGCCCACTGGTGCCAGTGCTGCGCTGAATCCGGGATCGCTCTCATTGGCAGCCGGTGAGTCTGCTACAGCAACGCTCAATCTTGCGGTCGATACCCAAACTTTGCCCTTTGCGGATAGCGTCACCCTGCATCATGAAGTAGTAGGTAACATTCGTTATGGCAGTAGCGAGGTGCGCCTGCCATTGGTATTCGCCAAGGCGGCTCGCTTGAATGTTGAATTTGATGCGCCACCCTACATGGTGCATGTGCTGAATGCCGATGGCAGCTTTGGTGGGGTGGAGTATTTCAATAGTTGTACGGATATCCCCAAGGATTTCGGGTTTGATCTCAAACCGGGTACTTACCATTTGTCGGTGACTTTCTATAACCCGGATTGCTTTATCGATGCGCTGGTTTTTAAAGAAAACATCGCGTTGCAGGATAAAACCAGCGTCAAACTGGAGCGCGCCAGTGCCGTACATGAAGTGGCCGTGGGCACCCTGACCGGCAGTGACGGCAGCGCACTTGCTTTGGATACACTGACAACACTCAGCCAGCAATTGGAGTGGCGGTTTACCGATGTCGCTCAGGGAAGCCTGCTGTTTTTAAGCTCGGGTACCAAGCGGATTGTGTGGCTTTCCGATGTGTCGGATAAGATCCAGATCAATGTGACCGCCTACATCGCCCGGCGCGAAACCAGCCCCGGTGTTACCGGCGACTATTACTTATTGCATGACTCCTACACCGGAGTGTCGTCTTCCCGCTATCTCGATCTTGATGTGCGCAGCGCAGGCGGGGTGGATTTCACCTATGCCGACCGGGATATTCTGGCGCAGGGGGTCAAGTTTGCCCAAGGCTTGAGCCAAATGCGTTCAAGTTTCGATTTCGTCGCTTTTGGCACGTCCTGGACGCGAAATACCGTTTACAGCCAGCCATTATCCGCCAGGGTTTATGCGGATATTTCGACTTTAGAGAAAGGTGAATGGTACCCGACCTTGGGTGTAGATCAGGTGAGCGATGATCCTTTTGCCTGGAATCTGCAGTTGATGAACACCGGCACACTCGCCTTTTTGGATGCCAGCTCGTTTACCAAATTACGCGGTGTGTTCAGCACGCCCGATGCAACCAACTATCGCAGCAAACATCGCGAATTGCGCGTAACGGATAGTGCTCACTTTGCTGCGCCAGCATTTTACTTCAGTCGCCCCGCCAATGAATTAAAAGTGCAGAGTATGTCGGAGCCCTACTGGTGGGGTGGTAATTACACCGTCCAGCGCGACCTTCAACAGAACAACTTTTTCGATTCCATGGTCTATCGGTTGTTCTGCAATGGCACGCAGACCAGCAGCTCGGAAACCAATGGTGGTAATTTCAACCTTCCGTTAGGTAGTGACAATTGCAGCGCGCTGGCATTGGAGCTGGATCAACCCATGCGCTTTCTGGGCAATGCCAGCACCTCCCATTTGCGGCTTGAGCTCGATGTGACCCGCTTTCCCGGAAGTGAAACCTATCTGTTAAAAGAATTCCCCGAGCAGTTGCAGTTTTTCAGCGATGGCACTGCGAGCCGGGTATTGAACGGTAGCGATCTGCAGGTGCAGCTCGATATGCTCAGCATGACCAATGAAGCGGCGGGCAGCAGTGAAATGCCAGTGATGGAGTACCAATTGGCAGGCTCAAGCGACTGGGTGCCAGTGGCATTGACGAAGGCTGGAGCGCGCTATGTGGGCAAATTGCCGGTCTTGTCAGGGTCGCTAAAAACCTCGTTGCGCATCACCCTTGTAGACGCGGATAAGAGCGTGAAACTGGTGCAGACACTGACGGATATTATCGTGCTTGGCCAAGATGCCTCCGCTGCTGTTATCACCCCGCCGAGCTTTGCGGCATTGCCTTCTTTGGCTGTAGAAGCGTCTGCCGTGCTAACGCCTTACAGTTTGCCTGCGGTGTTTGCAACGGACGAGCGTGATGGCCAGATCGCCGCTACCACGACAAATCTGGGGCCTTATGTGATCGGTAACCATCTTATCCGCTGGCAGGCGACCAACTCGTCCGGTAAAACTGCCACCGGCTTCCAATCGCTGGACGTGCGCGATACTACTGCGCCTGTAATCCAGGTGCCTGCCAATATCACCGTAGAGGCTACGGGAACACTGACGGATATTCCCCAGCCCCAAGTGACGGCTTATGACGCTGTTGATGGTGAAATTACCGCGTGGACAATGGATTGGAAATCCTTCCCGGTTGGCACCAGTCAGGTGATCTGGAATGCCAGCGACTCGCGCTACAATCTGGCGTATGTCACCCAAACCATTACGGTAAAAGCGGCAGGTGCTGCGAGTAGTGCTGCCAGCAGTAAAGCGCCCATCAGTAGTGGTGGGGGCGGTTCAGGCGGTGGGGGTGGCGGTGGCTCGACAAGCCTATGGCTGTTGTTGTTATCGGCAGGACTGCTTGCAGTGCGATTTTATCCACGCACAAAACGAATAGCGGATCACCGGAACAACAGTCGTGGGAGCTAAGTAGCAGATGCGCTAAACCCGGACACTAATAAAAACGGCCACAAATCAGTGGCCGTTTTTGTTGGCGGTTGGACAATTACTTACTCGCAGGCTTGCTCGATGACCTTTTGAGCTTCAATACGCTGCTGCTTTTTATCTTCTTCTGTCATGGGAACCATAATGCCATCTGCATTTTGTATTCTCAGGCGGGCAACCGTATTCAGTATTTCCAGATTTTCTCTTGCGGCCGCGCATCGTTCAGGGTCTTTAAGCGATTGCTGCGCGCCAGACTGTGCTGCCGGTTGCTGCTCGGCGGCAGGCTTGGGTTGGGAGGCTGCAATTTGTTCTGGTGTTGGCTCGCTGTGACCCGTGCGGGTTTTCACTAGCGTTGCCTGTACATCTTTTGGCGGACGTTCGCCATAATGGACTACGCCATTTTTATCTTTCCATGTGTAGACCTTGGCAGCTATGGCGCTCTGGCTAAGCGCGAGTGCTGCCATACAGAATCCGATCAAACGTAAGTACTTCATAGTTTTGCCTTTTTGCGAATGCATCTCCGCCAACTATAGACCTAATGTGCCATCGGCGAAACCGGTGCGCCAAAATCTGTGAGCGAGCGCAAAATGCGCTCAGTGGTTAAAAAATGACACAAATGGCGCTTAATTTCTTGACTTTGTTGCGTATCTTGGGAAAATTGCTGCTCCGCTAGATGGCTCGCAGTTGCCCCTAAGCTTGGGCGTTTCACTGCTTCCCGCCAAGTCACCCTCTTGGCGACCCATCTAATGGCGATGCTCCTACCAGAGCGTCACCGTGGAAAGCCGTTGTTTACCTGCACGGTTTTCACTGATCCGATCCTGACCTTGCCGGGTTTTGATCGTGGATCATTCACGGCGTTGGCCTGCCCTAAGTGCCTGCGCTTTCCTGTGTGATGTTTGCCCTGTGTAATAGTTGCCATCGGCCTTTTTCATATTGCGGCAAAGACGCACGCGCATTATTTGCGATCCATATCCTAAAAGGGGAATTATTGTGGAAATGCTTTCCGGCGGAGATATGCTCATCCGCGCCCTGAAAGACGAAGGTGTTGAGTACCTGTTCGGCTATCCAGGCGGCGCTGCCCTGCATATTTACGATGCCATCTTTCGTCAAAACGACGTTAAACACATTCTCGTTCGCCACGAACAAGCCGCGACTCACGCAGCCGATGCTTATTCGCGCTCAACCGGTAAAGTCGGTTCGGTGCTGGTGACTTCAGGCCCCGGTGCAACCAACGCCATTACTGGTATTGCAACGGCTTACATGGATTCAATTCCGATGGTGGTGATTTCCGGTCAGGTGATGAGCCACCTGATTGGTGAAGACGCTTTCCAGGAAACCGATATGGTGGGGATCTCCCGTCCGATCGTGAAGCACAGCTTCATGGTCAAACACGCCAGTGAAATCCCGGAAATCGTTAAAAAGGCCTACTACATTGCTGCGACTGGTCGCCCTGGCCCTGTGGTTATCGACGTGCCTAAAGACGTGACGAGCCCGCTCTATACCTTCCCGTACGAATATCCCGAGAAGGTAAAAATGCGTTCCTACAACCCGGCAACGCGCGGTCACTCTGGTCAGATTAAAAAAGCAGTGCAATTGCTGCTTGGTGCCAAGCGCCCGATGATCTACACCGGTGGCGGCGTAGTGCAGGGCAATGCATCGCATTTGCTCAAAGAGTTGGTGGACTTGTTGAATTATCCAGTGACCAACACCCTTATGGGCTTGGGCGCTTATCCGGGCACCGGCAAAAACTTCCTCGGCATGTTGGGTATGCATGGCACTTACGAAGCCAACACCGCTATGCATCACAGCGATGTGATTCTGGCTGTGGGCGCACGCTTTGATGACCGTGTAACCAACGCGGTTAGCAAGTTCTGCCCCAACGCAAAAATTATCCACATTGATATCGACCCTGCATCGATTTCAAAAACCGTGGTTGCCGATGTACCTATCGTTGGTGCAGTGGATAGCGTACTCACCGAAATGCTCGCGCTGATCAAAGAGAGCAGCGAAAAGCCGGATGCCGATGCGCTCAAAACCTGGTGGGAACAAATCAATGAGTGGCGCGAGCGTCACAGCATCTACACCAAAAATCGTTTCGATACGTCAGGCGATAAAATCAAACCGCAAGAAGTGATTCAGGCGATTTGGGAAGTGACCAAAGGCGATGCTTATGTAACGTCTGACGTAGGTCAGCACCAAATGTTTGCTGCACAATACTATCGCTTTGACAAGCCGCGCCGTTGGATTAACTCCGGTGGTCTCGGCACTATGGGCTTTGGTTTGCCTGCAGCGATGGGTGTACAAGTGGCGCACCGCGATGCAACCGTTGTATGCGTGACCGGTGAAGGTTCGATCCAAATGTGTATTCAGGAATTATCCTGCTGTACGCAATATCACTTGCCGGTAAAAATTATTTGCTTGAACAACCAGGCGCTTGGCATGGTTCGCCAATGGCAAGACATGCAGTACTCCGGCCGCTACGCCGAAAGTTTGTATGAAGATTCGCTGCCGGATTTCGTCAAGCTTGCTGAAGCTTACGGCCATGTAGGCATGCGTGTAACCAAACGCGAAGAGCTGAAACAAAAATTGGAAGAGTGTTTTGCGCTAAAAGATCGCGTGGTGTTTATGGACATCATGGTGGATCAATCCGAACACGTTTATCCAATGCAGGTTGCGCAACAATCCATGCGCGATATGTTCCTGAGCAAAACGGAGCGCACATAAAATGAGAAGAATTATTTCTGTTCTCCTGGAAAACGCTCCTGGTGCACTTTCGCGTGTGGTTGGTTTGTTTTCACAGCGCGGTTACAACATTGAGTCACTCACGGTCGCACCAACGGAAGATCCAACGCTGTCGCGTTTAACGCTGACAACAATTGGCGATGATCACAAAATCGAGCAAATCACCAAACACCTCAATAAATTAATTGATGTGGTAAAACTGGTGGACTTGACCGAAGGTTCGCACATTGAGCGCGAACTTATGCTGATCAAAGTCAAAGCATCTGGCGCGCAAAGGGCGGAGGTTAAACGCTGCGTAGATATTTTCCGCGGTCAAATCGTGGATGTCACCAGCACGCTTTACACCATCCAAATCACCGGCGCGAGCGACAAGCTCGACGCGTTTTTACAAGCAGTCGGTGATGCAGCGATTATCGAAGTCGTACGCACCGGTGTGTGTGGAATTTCACGCGGTGAGAAAGTGTTGAGTTTGTAAGTTGCTGCGTTGATACTCGGAAGGCCGATAGCTGTGAAGTTATCGGCCTTTTTTATGGGTCTAGGAGGGTTAAAGAATGGCTGAGGTTACAGTCGGCGAACTAGCGAAATCGATAGGCGCGCCAGTGGAGCGTTTGCTAAAGCAAATGCACGAAGCCGGTTTGGAGCACGAAGGTGCCGAAGCGAAAGTTTCAGATGATGAGAAGCAGCGCCTGCTAAATTTTTTAAAGAGCAGTCATGAAAAATCTGCATCGGATCCTAAAAAAATTAACTTACAGCGTAAGACAACTACCACCATCAAGTCCCCGAAAGGGAATGCTCGAAAAGTACATGATGTTGAGGTTCGCAAAAAAAGAACCTATATAAAGCGTGAAGATGAGAATGTGGATTCTGGGTCTTCTGCAATTAGCGATGAAATAAATAATGAAATCAGCTTATCTGATTATGCGGAGGTTTTGGATAAGCATACGCTTGGTGATCAGTCCGTTGAGGCTGGCTCGAATGTTGAAAGCAGATTGAGCGTTGATAACTCTCGATTAGGTTCAGATTCTGATGAGATTTCAAAGAGTGGTATGAGTACAGCAAGTGTAGAAGAACCATCCGATCAAATTGAAATTCAGTCGGGAATCAACAATGTCCTTGATGACAAGGGGTTGACTTTAGAGCGCTTAAATTTTGAGGCCACCGGTAGATCTCACCCTGAGATTCCTGCAAAGGAAGATAAACTCAATCGTCAGAAACTGGTTAATGCGCTGGCAGTTAATTTAGTTAGCCCAACGAACAACCATCATCGCGCTATCGGATTGCTCGGTGAGTGGGGGTCAGGTAAATCCACAGTACTGGATTTATTAAAACAACGTCTACAAGAATCAAATTCTGAACAGCCGTTTATCTTCGGTGAGTTCAATGCTTGGGCTTATGAACATACCGACAACATTCAGGCAGGTGTTGCGCAGGAGATGATAAATGCACTTACTGGCAGCCCTGATGTTCTTCAACCGCTATATGCCCCGACAGCCAGCTTTTTTGAAAAGCTTAAAACGATTCTATCTTCTGATCTGCGTAAAATATTTGCTGCAATACTCAATGCAATTCCGGTGTCTTCTAATATGTCGTTGCGCTGGCTTAGTGAAAGATGCGTACTAACACTCAGGTTTGCTTATAAAGTACATCCGGTCGAGCTGCTAAAAATACTGTTGTTGTTGTTGGTTGCTGCAATGCCCTGGTTTTCAGATTGGTTTCATGGGCTAATTGAGTTTTCAGAATCGGCTAGCAATAAAAGCAGTTGGATATGGACTGGCGGAGTAGTCCTTTATACGTTGCGCGAATTTGGCAAATTGATCATTAGCCCTCAAGCCAAAGAACTGTTGACCTATTTGCGCTTACCGAGCTATGCCGAGCATTTGGGTACCATACCGGTTATGCGAAAACACATTTGCACGCTGTGCAACTTGCGCCTGAAGCAAAAAAATGGAAAAACTCCCCGGCTATTATTTTTAGTGGATGATCTTGATCGTTGTAGTCCTTCGGCAATTGTTAAGGTGTTGGAGGCCGTTCGTCTAGTCTTGGATTTAGATAATGTAATTGTAATTATCGCTATAGATCAGCATATAGCTTTGGCGGCACTGTCCGAGCACTTTAAAGATTTTTCACCCCACCATAAATTAAAAAATAGTCATGCGATAGCGCGCGAATATTTATCTAAAGTGATTAATCTGCCAATTGTTTTGACTAAACCCAGTGGGGATGACGTACGAGTGTTTATGGGGTCATTCTGGGAAGAAATGAATAAAACAGTTGAAAAGGAAATCAATGACAGTAACCCCCAGTTGGAAACGGCGGATACAACTGATGTTTCTGAGAGTAGTGGTGTAAGTGCTGCAGGTGGTGGTCGGCTTGATGAGGGGAGTATAACGCAGCATGCCTCAACGGTGGGCGATAAAGTTCCAGGTACTCTGGCTACTGATACGGTTGATATCGACGATAGTCTGCACTCAAATGCGGAGGCTGAGCTCCCGCCCATGATGAAACCTGTAAAAGCACTTTCAAAAGATCAGCAGGAATCCTTTATTCACTGGGTAAATTATTTCGAGCTGTCGAATTCTCGGCAGTTAAAGCGGTTAAACAATAGTTATGATTTGATGCGTAGCTATGTGCCGTTGATGGATAGAGATGTTTCGGAATTTGAATTTGCAGATTCCTCTGTTTCAAAAGTTTACCCAATGTTATTAACGTTAATACTGATGGAATATCTAAATAGTCTGCATGATCTCGAAGAGCGTAATCAATTATGGGGACGGTTGTTCGGAGAATCGGCCGCATCACTTGGTGAGAGTGTTGGAAATAAGCTAGTTAGTACAGCGTTCATTAAAGCCTATCGTAGTTTGTTGGCCGCTGAGGGTAATCAGTCTTTGGTGGCCAATGTGGAAGCCTTTGTATTGCCAGCAATGACCTAATCAGAAAGTTGAACTGCGAGTGCAGTTCAGTGTTTTTAGTGCAAAAAATTTCCCGTCTAAAATAATTGCCGTCCATCACAAATTGATTAGTTCATTCAGTTGCGTAGCGTTATATTTTGTAACCTCGGTAGATTACTCCTCTATCAACCAGCTCTCTCATTAAGGTTTGTTTATGAAATACATTGCCACTCTTGGTTTTTTAAGTGTGCTAGCCGTTACGGGCTGCGGTCAATCTTCCAAAGAGGAGGAACAAGTAAGTGATGTTGTTGAGGAGGTGCAAGAGGTTCCATCTGGCGAGCCAATTACCTTGCACGCACGTTTGGATTTTATGGATGCATTGGCGTCACCCTCAATTAATGCCAGTCGCAAGCTTAATGCATCTATTTACTTGGCAACCGATGTGGTGCGTGAAGGCAGTGGAGATAGTGCTTTATATTCACTGGATAGCGAAGAGACCCGTGTTCAAGGTGCTGTAGTTGCTTCGGGGCAAATGGATTTTAATCAGGATGAGGTCTCTACCAATGAAACCTACAATATGCAGGCACAGTGGAGTTCGATTACTAATAACCCCGATGGAAAATACCGCATCAATTTGCCGGATGTTTCCTACATTGGTGATGGATTGCGAGTGGGTATTGAAGTGGAAGTCCCTATGACTGGAACCAAAAAAGCGACCATTAGCAGCAATGGCCAGACTTTGGAGGGGGATGTCACTCATGCGCGTTCGATGTTTTGCTCGACGCAATCGCCGGAAAAAGATATTTGCGCGCTCACTTTTACCATTGACGCATTACCGACTAAAGCAAAAGAGTCTGTGTATGAAAGCCTGCTTGAAGGTGCAAAAGCGGCATACGCCTATCAAGGTAAGCAAGACGCTAATGGCGGTTTGATTATGTACTCGGGTATGGTGCCTGTGTACGGTGCAACAACTCAGTATCAGAATGGCCATTTTGTTACGCAGATAAATGAGAAATACAGTGTTAAGTTAGATGGTTCCGATATCAGCCAGCATATTCAACTGACAGTGTGGTCTACTAAGCGCGGCGATAGCTGGCAGCCAAACGATTTACCTCCACTGCAAACACCTGAACAGTTGCAGTAAAAGCAACAACGAGTTTTATTAGCCATGCGCGACTTTATTTTAAATTGCAATATTTTTGAAATTGCTGGTGTTGGTCTCGCTTTTTTCGGTGGGATTTATTTGTTGTTTGGCGCGCTGAGTGTGATGCTCACCCAACAGCTGCTGCCGCGTGTGCATATAGGCATCAAGCTTGATCCACGTCCACTGGGTGAGGGGCAGTTGCGGCGAGAGCTGTTGTTGTCTGCCAGTTCGATTGGGATTTTTGGAGTGGGGATGATTTTCCCTTGGGGATTGCTGCAACTGGGTTGGGCGGAGTTGGCGGAGAATCCTTCTGGGTTACAAATCCTGCTGGAAATTTTTGTGTTGGTTATCTGGAATGAAATCCATTTTTATATCAACCATTGGTTGCTGCACACACGTTGGTTGCGCCGTTTTCACTTGCCGCATCATCGCTCGGTAGTGACCACTCCCTGGTCTACTTATGCGTTTCATCCGGTTGAAGCTTTGATGTTGGGCAACGTGATTCTGCTGCCCATGTTAGTGCATGATTTTAGTGTTTATGCGCTTTTTTCTGTGCCTTTGTTTAGTTTGCTGTTCAATAGTATTGGTCATTCCAATTTTGATTTTAATCCGCGCTCGCCGCGCGTGATTTTTAACGGTGCGCGCCGCCACCATTTGCATCATGCCTGTTTTAATGGCAACTACGGTTTTATGTTTCCGTTTATGGATTGGATTTTTAAAACCGCTTTGCCTGCCGATGCTGCCGACAAACAAATTAACCGCTGGCGTGTGCGCTAAATAAGATGCGTAACTGGCGCGATTGGCAGAGCATTGCCTATTTGCTGCTGTTGCCATCATTAGTGGTGTGGCAATGGCAGCAGGGATTCAGTTGGCCGCTGTATTTGCTGGAATTATTTTTAACGCTGGGTGTGGGGGTGATTCACCATAACCATATTCACTTGCGTATCTGGACTTCACGCCGGTTAAATCGCCTGACGGATTTATGGCTCACGCTCTTGCAGGGGCATCCCACCTTTGTGTTTTATCCCTCCCATATTGGCAACCACCATCGCTACCAACATGGCGAGCAGGATCTGGCTCGCACCTATCGTTTTAATACACCCGGTGCGCGCGGCGACACTAATCATTTACTGGGTTATTTGTTGCATCCGCTGCAGGCGATTTCGGTGCTCTATCCAGAATTTTTCGCTTACTTAAAGCGCCGTTATCAATTCCAACGTGCGTATTTTTATTATTGTGTGTTGCAGTATTTTCTTGTTGTTGGGTTATGGATTGCGCTGGCGTGGATTGATTGGGAAAAATGGCTGGTGCTGGTCTTAATTCCGCAATTGCATGGGCTGCATTGGTTGTTGGCGACTAACTATTTGCAGCACGCACATGCCGATGGTTCAGGCAATAATTTACAGTTTGCGCGCAATTTTTATGGTTTGCTTAACCCCTTGTTATTTAATATCGGATTGCATACTGCGCACCACCAACACCCGCGTGCCCATTGGTCGCAGTTGCCGGAATTACACCAACAGTATGCAACACAAGTTCATCCTGCGTTGCAGGAAAACAGTTTACTGCGTTATATGTTGCGCACTTATTTATTGGCGTTGCTGCACCCGCGCTGGCGCAGTCGTTCGCTTCACAACAAGGACTAGCTTATGCCTACCCGTTTTAATCGTGTTTACATTCAATCAGCGGGCTATCACCTACCGGGTGAACCTGTTGATAATCAGGCGATGGATGATTTTATTGCACCGCTCAATCGCATTTCATTGCGCATCAAAAATAAAATTTTGGCAGAAAATGGTATTCAAACTCGCCATTACGCAATTGATAAAAATGGCGAGACAGTGACGTCGCATACGCAGCTTGCGGCCAATGCTATTCACGATTGTTTGGCGCGCGCCAATACGAGCCTGAGTGATGTAAGTTTGCTCGCGGTAGGTTCATCGGGCAGTGATGCACTAATCCCCGGTTTTGCGGCCATGGTGCAAGGTGAGTTGGGTGCGCCGCCGATGGAAACCTTATCGAGCCTTGGGGTCTGCGCTGCGGGTATTTCCGCATTAAATTACGCAGCGCAATCCGTGGAGCTGGGTGCGCATCAACAAGCCTTGGTGGCGACAGCGGAAATGCCCTCGCGCATTTTTAAAAAAAGCCGCTTTGCACCGCGCGGCTACAGCAGTGATTTTGATGCGCACTTTTTGCGTTGGATGTTATCTGATGGAGCTGGCGCAGTGTTGCTTACCGATATTCCGCAAGCAAAAAATGGTGTGCGCTTAAAAATAAACTGGATTCACCAAAAAAGTTTTGCCGGTGATTATCCGGTCTGCATGCAACTGGGTTTAACCGAAGATCGCAGCAAATCTTTCTTGGATTTTCCGTCATCCAGTGAGGCAGAGGCAGCAGGTGCGTTGTCGCTGCGGCAAGATATTCGCCTGCTGCCGCATTTGTTTGATGTGAGCATTCACGAATATGTAAAGCTCGTCCACGATGGTTGGGTTACATCGAATGAGATTGATCATTTTCTTTGTCACTATTCATCGGCGCGTTTTATTCCAGTAGTAGAAGAATTGCTGGCAAAGGCGGGCTTAACCATTCCGCGCGAGCGTTGGTACAGCAACTTAACCACGCGCGGCAATACCGGCTCCGCCTCGATTTTTATTATGCTGGCTGAATTTCTCGACACCCATCAGGTTAAACCGGGCGAAAAAATATTCTGTTTTATTCCTGAGTCGGGGCGTATGACGGCGGCTTATATGTTGATTGAGGTTGAAGAAGCTAATGCGCCTTTGGTTGCCAACCCTGCTCCCGCAATTAGATTGACAGCCTCAGAAAAAACCGAACTACCAGCTATTGCAGCACCTCACGATCCACAATCTGCGCCGCAACATTTGCAAAGTTTATTAACAACCCTTGCAGGTATTTGGCATGACTACCGCTCGCAAGTCTGGCGCAGCCCGGTGATTCACAAATTAGTGAGCAATGAATTTACGCTGGAGGATTATCGCAGCTGGACTGCACAGTGGGTGCCGCAGGTGCGCGAGGGCAGTAAATGGATGCGCGAAGCCGTGGCATCGCTCACCGGTAGCTATGCTGATCTTGCTGCATTAATTGAAACTCATGCGGGCGAAGAGCAAAACGATTTTAAAATTTTGTATGAGGATTATTGCGCGGCAGGTGGAACTGAACCGTTGGATAATTTACGCCGCAATCCCGGTGGCGAAGCCTTGAACAGCTATTTGCATTCGCTTGCCGCGACAGCCAATCCCATTGGCTTATTAGGTGCGATCTATATCATTGAAGGCACTGGTCAGCGTATCGTGCCTGCGCTCTTGCCCTTGCTGCGCAAACAAGTGGATTTACCGGCAAGTGCATTTCGCTTTTTGGAGTATCACGGAGCGAATGACGAACATCATCTCGCGCGTTGGTTGGCGGCGGTTGAACTGGTGATGGCGATTGATCCTAAGGCGGCAAGTGCGATTATCGCTGCGGCCAAACGCACGGCTCAACTGTATCTTATGCAGTTCGAACATATTCTGGAGTCATAACAGATGGATAAGGTAGAAAAAACAGAACAGTTACCCGAGTTTTTGCAAACAGAATTCGATCCGCGCGACCCTAATCCGTGGCTTGCGCTGTATTTGGATCAAAGCACACCCCTGCCGGATCATGTTAAGCAGGCTTGGCTTACTGACTCGGCATCACCATCGCGCCAATTTCTATTGCCCTTTGTGCGCCCCATTGCGCGCACGCTGATTGTGTTAATCCAAGTTGTTAAAGTGGTGGTGCCGCGCAAGTGGGCGGCCTCCAAATTCTTGCACTGGATTCTCGCTACTGGCTTGAAATATTGCGTGCGCCCCGAGGCTAACTGGTTGGTGTTGCGTCACTTTCATATGGGCGCACAGATACTGGAATTTATTGCGGCTAATTCACCGGTGAAAGTTGAAACATCACCTTTGAAACCAATAACTCTGGATGATTTGAAGGACGAATTATTTTTAAAACACGATTTAAATTTATTTAACTTCGTGATTCGTCTGGGCAAAGCCCTGCGCGACGCCGATAAAAAACTGCTGCCGGTTGCGCAGCCAGATTTCAGTATGATCAAAGAACCGGAGGTGACACTGGAAGCCATGCCGCGCGGCAGGTTAAATGGCATCGACCTGCAAACGGCTATCGAAATGTTCACGCCGACTTATCAATTATTTTTAACCGATAACGACTTCTGGCGCGCCTCCAACTCGCTGCAATTGGATGAAACCATCGGTTTGTATGTGGCGACTATTTTAAATTCGCCACAACACTTAGTGCTGCTGAATAACAAGCACCCCCTAGTTCCAATGAGTACCCTGCGCGCGGGTTATCGTTTGGTGTTGCATGGGTTATCAACGGAAATGTTACATGCAATGCTGATGGAGCTGAAAAAACAGCAAGGTTTTACTTCCACTCAACAATAACATATGAAAAGTATCTCAATAGATTTCTCCCAACCATCGCACATAGTTGCGCCCCAGTTAATAGGTGCGCACTTTTTTGTAAATGGTGTTGGCGGTGTAATTGTTGAAGTGGAGGCTTATGATCAATCCGAGCCTGCATCACATACTTTCTCTGGGCCGAGTGTGCGCAATATGGCTATGTTTGGTGCGCCGGGTTGCGCCTATGTTTATCGCTCTTATGGCATTCATTGGTGTTTGAATTTTGTGTGCGCGCCGGAAGGGCATGGTGCAGGTGTTTTAATTCGTGCGATACAGCCCACACAGGGTTTGGACGTTATGCGCGAGCGGCGCGGTGTTGATGCGGAAAAATTGCTATGTTCAGGGCCAGGGCGAGTGGGGCAGGCATTGGAAATTGTTCATACGTTTAATGGGCGCTCGCTCACACAAAAACCTTTTCACTTATCGCCTGCAATGACACCCATTGATGTGGTGGCTGGCCCGCGCATCGGAATTTCCAAAGCGATGGATTTGCCTTGGCGTTTTGGCTTGGCCGGCTCGCCTTTTCTGAGCAAACCCTTTCGGTAAATATCTAACGATTCGGTTCGCGCAGTTGGCTCCAAAACGCCTTCACAATCGGACTTTTCAAACGTTTTTCCATCACACAAATGCCCGTGTCATAAGGGCCGAGGTCTGGTTGCGGATCAAAACGTTTTACTTTATCGGCAAGTGGGCTGTTATCGACAACGATTTGCGGCGCAACCCCCACACCGAATCCCAAACTCACCATACTCACAATCGCCTCGTTACCTTTTACCTCGGCATAAATATTCGGTTTGATGCCGAGTGAATCGAACCAAATATTTAAGCGCTCCCTTGCCAAGCCTTCTTCCGGAATGATCACCGGAATTTCATCCCATTCTTTGTCTTGCCAATCTTCATTATTAGCAGTGATAAAAATCAGCGGCGAGCTGTTGATGGGCTTAAAGCTGATGCCTGCAGGCAATTTGTCGGGTTTGGCGGCGATGGCGATATCTTCATCACCCGCCAAAATTCGCTCGATGGATTGCGCTGGATCGCCGGTGTGGAGTTTGATTGCAATGCCTGGGTGCTTGACACGGAACTCGGTAAGGATTTCATAGAGGAAGCTATAGCTAGCGGTGACTGAGCAGTAGATGCTGAGTTGGCCGCGCAGTTGGTCGGCTTGCGCCAGCAGCGATTCCTGATACGTCTCCCACTGCTGGATCACTTCTTTGGCAAACCTTAAAAATTGTTCGCCTTCGTGGGTGAGTATCACCGAGCGGTTGTCACGCACGAACAGGCTCACACCTAAATCGTCTTCCAGTTGCTTGATATTGCGGCTAAGTGTGGAAGGAGAAACGTGGCTGCTATTGGCGGCGCGGCCAAAGTGCAGGCTGTTGGCGAGATTGCAAAACAGGCGAAGTTTGGTGATATCCATAAAGCGAGTAATAACTGTGTTTCATAAAATGAAATATTGAATTGCGAATATATCATTTTACGCGATGCAGGTGTTTCTCTACACTGGCCGCCTTTTATCCAAGTCGCCTTGTGATTTTCTACTCTCAGGCGGTAATCATCCCAACAGGAGTCTGTTATGCACGTTTATTACGATAAAGATGCTGATCTTTCTATCATCCAAGGCAAAAAAGTAGCCATCATCGGTTACGGTTCACAAGGCCATGCTCACGCCTGCAACCTGAAAGATTCAGGTGTTGATGTGGTAGTTGGTCTGCGCACTGGTTCTGCGACTGTAAGAAAAGCAGAAGCTCATGGCTTGAAAGTGACTGACGTTGCTACTGCAGTTAAATCTGCAGACGTGGTGATGATCCTGACTCCGGACGAGTTCCAATCAAAACTCTATAAGGAAGAGATCGAGCCAAACATCAAGCAAGGCGCTACTTTGGCCTTCGCTCATGGTTTTGCGATCCACTACAACCAAGTCGTTCCACGCAAAGATTTGGATGTGATCATGATCGCTCCAAAAGCGCCGGGCCACACTGTGCGTTCTGAATTCGTACGTGGCGGCGGCGTACCTGATCTGATCGCGGTATTCCAAAACGCATCAGGTAAAGCGAAAGATACTGCTCTGTCTTACGCATCAGGCGTAGGTGGCGGCCGTACCGGTATTATCGAAACTACCTTCAAAGACGAAACTGAAACTGACTTGTTCGGTGAGCAAGCTGTATTGTGCGGCGGTGCTGTTGAGTTGGTAAAAATGGGCTTTGAAACTCTGGTTGAAGCAGGCTACGAGCCAGAAATGGCTTACTTCGAATGCTTGCACGAATTGAAGTTGATTGTTGACCTGATGTTCGAAGGCGGTATCGCCAACATGAACTACTCAATCTCTAACAACGCTGAATACGGCGAGTACGTGACTGGCCCTAAAGTGATCAATGAAGAGTCGCGCAAAGCTATGCGTCAGGCATTGAAAGACATCCAAACTGGTGAATACGCGAAGAAATTCATCCTGGAAGGTCAAACCAACTATTCATCAATGACTGCTGCCCGTCGCAACAATGCTGCGCACGGTATTGAAGTGGTTGGTGCCAAGTTGCGTGCGATGATGCCTTGGATCCAAGCTAACAAAATCGTTGACCAAACCAAGAACTAATTGAGTTTTGGCTCCGACAAAAAACGCGGCTCAGGCCGCGTTTTTTGTTTCTGACTGTGTAAAATGACGCTCCCTTAATCGGAGTGATAAGTATGAATCAGCAGGATAACGAACCGTCCAAGCAGGATCCCGTTGATCATGAGGGGCCTCTGCCTTTTGGTGATCTGGTGGAAGAGGTGTCGGAGGGTGGTAAAAAAGTGCGTCATCGAGGTGTGTATCTCCTGCCTAACCTATTTACAACCGGGGCACTTTTCGGTGGTTTCTATGCCATCGTCTCTGCCATGAATGGCAATTTTACCCATGCGGCAATCGCCATATTTGTCTCCATGCTGCTGGATGGGATGGATGGCCGTGTTGCGCGCATGACTAACACCCAAAGCGCATTTGGTGAGCAGTACGATAGTCTTGCCGACATGGTTTCATTTGGTGTTGCACCTGCGTTGGTCGTATTCAGTTGGGTATTGCAGGATTTGGGGCGTTGGGGCTGGGCTGCCGCATTTATCTACATGGCGTGTGCGGCTTTACGGTTGGCTCGGTTTAACACCCAGATCGGTGTTGTCGATAAAAAATATTTTATTGGCTTGGCGAGTCCGGCGGCCGCCTCGGTTGTGGCTGGCATGGTGTGGGTCTGGTCCTCTGTGGTCCCCCAATCCCCCTGGGGTG